>CANJOT010000057.1 GCA_947475815.1 Burkholderiales bacterium
AGTGGGGTCAGATTCCATTTAGTTGTCAATTTCGCCATTCGGCCAAAACAATAAGTGGGGTCAGAGTCCATTTAAGTGTAATCAACTGTGAAGTGAAATTTAAGTTTCATCTGCCCCCATTTTGCCTTTGACCGTTTCATTTCCTTTTTACAATTAAATCGAATCTGACCCCACTTAATCAATTAAATCGAATCTGACCCCACTTAATGACCCCACTTAATCCATTTAGCTCAATTAAATGGAATCTGACCCCACTTAATTTTGTTTTGGTAGGGGGGAGGGTGGCGGCGGGTTGCGCGGGTTAAAATGTGGACATGAATTCGATTTCCGCTTCAGAAACTCGGACTGCCGCGGCGGTCGGGCAATTCGTCCATTTGCGCATGCATTCGGAATTTTCCATTTCGGATGGCATGGTGCGCCTGGATCAGGTGGTGGCGCGCGCGGCCGAGGATGGTCAGGGCGCGGTGGCGCTGACGGATCTTTCGAACCTGTTCGGCTTGATCCGTTTTTACAAGGAGGCTCGCGGGTCGGGGGTTAAACCGCTGGCCGGTTGTGACGTCTGGATCAGCAATCCGGACCCGCGTTGCAGCGAGAATGATCGTTCCAGCCGTCTGCTGCTGCTGGTGCGCAACAGTGCTGGCTATTTGCGTCTGTGTCAGTTGCTGTCGCGCGCCTGGCTCGAAAATCAGGTGCGTGGCCGGCCGGAAATTTTGCTTCCATGGCTCGAGCAGGGCGACAACAGCGGCCTGATCGCGTTGTCGGGCGCGCAGGCGGGGGATATCGGTCTGGCGCTGGCCAATGATGCACTGGATGTCGCGGAGCGTCATGCGCGTCGCTGGGCCGACCTGTTCCCGAACGCGTTTTATATTGAATTGCAGCGATACGGTCAGGCCGGTGGGGAAGCCTATATCGGCCAGGCGACGCAACTGGCCGTGCAATTGCAATTGCCCGTGGTGGCTACGCATCCGGTGCAGTTTCTTGACCCTGACGAATACCGCGCCCATGAGGCACGGGTCTGTATCGCCGAGGGCGAGATTCTTGCAAACCCGAGACGCACGAGACGATTTACCACCGAACAATATTTCAAAAGCCGTAGCGAAATGGCGGCTTTGTTCGCCGACCTGCCGGTTGCGCTGGAAAATAGTATCGAGATTGCCAAGCGCTGCAATCTGACACTGACCCTCGGCAAGCCGCGTCTGCCGCTGTTTCCGACTCCGCCCGGCAAGACACTGGATGATTTTCTGGTCGATCAGGCGCGTGCCGGGCTCGAACAGCGCCTCGCCCAGTTGTTTCCCGATCCAGCGCGTCGTGAAACCGAGCGGCCACGGTATGACAGCCGTCTGGTGTTTGAGACCGACACCATTGTCAAGATGGGCTTTCCGGGTTATTTCCTCATCGTTGCCGACTTTATCGGCTGGGCCAAGAACAATGGCGTGCCGGTCGGGCCGGGCCGGGGTTCGGGTGTCGGATCGCTGGTGGCCTATTCGCTGGGCATCACCGATCTCGATCCGCTCGCTTACAACCTGCTGTTTGAGCGTTTCCTCAATCCGGAACGGGTGTCGATGCCTGACTTCGACATCGACTTCTGTCAGGAAGGACGTGATCGTGTGATCGATTACGTCAAGCAAAAATATGGTGCCGAGTGTGTCGCGCAGATCGCCACGTTCGGCACGATGGCCGCCAAGGCGGCGGTGCGTGATATCGGTCGTGTGCTCGATCTGCCCTTCAATTTTGTGGATGGTATCGCCAAGCTGATTCCGTTCAAACCCGGCAAGCTGGTCACGCTCGCCGACGCTCGCAAGGAAGAACCGCTGCTGGCCGAGCGCGAGCAGAATGAGGATGAGGTTCGTGAGCTGATCGCCCTGGCCGAGCGCGTCGAGGGCATGACGCGCAACGTTGGCATGCACGCCGGCGGTGTGTTGATTGCGCCGGGCGAACTGACCGATTTTTGCCCGCTGTACACGCAAAGCGGCTCGGACAGCGTCGTCAGCCAGTATGACAAGGACGACGTCGAAGCCGCCGGCCTGGTGAAGTTCGACTTTTTGGGCCTGACCACGCTGACCATCCTCAACTGGGCCAGCCAGAGCATCCGCCGGCTTTATCCCGAGCATGCCGACTTTGCCCTCGATCGTTTGCCCATCGACGACAAGGCGGCTTACGCGCTGCTGCAGCGCGCCGAGACGGTCGCGGTGTTCCAGCTGGAAAGCCGCGGCATGCAGGTCATGCTCAAAGACGCCAAGCCGAACCGCTTTGAGGACATCATCGCCCTGGTCGCGCTGTACCGGCCCGGCCCGATGGACCTGATTCCCGACTACATTGCCCACAAGAAGGGCGAGAAGTTTGAATACCCCGACCCGCGCGTCAAGGGCATTCTTGAAGAGACCTACGGCATCATGGTCTATCAGGAGCAGGTCATGCAGATGGCGCAGATCATCGGCGGCTATTCGCTCGGTGGCGCTGACCTGCTGCGTCGGGCCATGGGCAAAAAGAAGGCCGAGGAAATGGCCACGCATCGCGCCATCTTCGCCGAGGGCGCGGCCAAAAATGGCCTGACCGCCGAGAAGGCCGGCGAGATTTTCGACGTGATGGAGAAGTTCGCCGGCTACGGTTTCAACAAGTCGCACGCCGCGGCCTATGCCTTGCTGGCCTATCACACGGCATACCTGAAGGCCCATTTCCCGGCCGAATTCATGGCGGCCAACCTGTCGGCTGCGAGTGACGATACCGACAAGGTCAAGATCCTGTTCGAGGATTGTGTTGTCCACAAGCTCACCATACTCGGACCGGATGTCAATGTCTCGGACTACCGCTTCACGCCGGTGATGCTGCCGGGCGATGAAAAGCGCGACCGCGCCAGCGGCATCCGTTTTGGTCTGGGCGCGGTCAAGGGCACTGGCCGCGCGGCCATCGAATCGATCGTCGCGGCGCGTTCCGGCGCGGCCGGCAAGCCGTTTACCGATCTGTTTGACTTCTGCCACCGAGTCGACAAGCGCGCCGTTAATCGCCGCGTGCTCGAGGCCCTGGTGCGCGCCGGCGCGTTTGACAGTATTGACGATGATCGTGGCAGCCTGCTGGCGTCGGTCGGCCGCGCGCTTGAAGCGGCCGAGCAGGCCGAGGCGAACATCAACCAGGTCAGCCTGTTTGGCGGTGATGATGCGTCGAGCATCGCGCCCGAAATGATTCGCGTGGCACGCTGGAGCGACAAGAAAAAACTCACGGAAGAAAAAATCGCCCTCGGCTTTTATCTGTCGGGCCACCTGTTTCACGCCTTCGAGGGTGAGGTGCGCCGTTTTGCGCGCACGCGCCTGTCGCAGATCCAGCCGAGCCGCGAACCGCAACTACTGGCCGGTATCATCTCCGGCCTGCGCACGCAGATGACACGGCGCGGCAAGATGGTCATCGTGGTGCTCGACGATGCCACGGCTCAGGTCGAAGTCACGGTCTTCAACGAGCTGTATGAAGCCAACCGCCAGCGCCTGCGCGAGGACGAACTGCTGATCGTGCAGGGGCAGGTGCGCAAGGACGATTTCAGCGGCGGCCTGCGCATTTCGGCAGATCGCGTGCTCGACCTGACCGATGCGCGTTGCCAGTATGCGCGTGGCCTGTCCCTGTCGATGAACGGGCAGTCCGACAGCGCCCGCCTGAAAAAACTGCTGTCTGCCTACCGGGTGGTCGAGGATGGCCGCAACAATGGCGCCACGCCGGCCAGCGGCTGTCCGGTGTCGATCCGGTATCACAACCGCGGCGTCCAATGCGAGCTGGCCCTCGGCTCCTCCTGGCTGGTGCGGCCTGACGAGCAACTGGTGCAGGAGCTCGGTGGCTGGCTCGACCCAGCCAATGTGCAACTGATCTATCTGTGAAGCGCTCATGACCACGGCACCGGCTTTTGCGCCCGGCCCGCCCGACGCCATCGATTTCTCGCGCCTGCGGCGCGTGCTGGTCATCAAGCTGCGCCACCATGGTGATGTGCTGCTGACCACGCCGGTGTTCAGCGCGCTGGCAGCAGCTGCTCCGGGTGTTCAGATCGATGCGCTGGTCTATCGTGAAACCCTGCCGCTACTGGCGCATCATCCCCACCTGAACACGGTGCACTGCATCGATCGCAACTGGAAGAAATCCGGTCTGCTGCAACAGGCCCGGCAGGAATATGGTCTGGTACGCACCCTGCGCGCACGGACTTACGATCTGGTCATCCACCTTACCGAACACCAGCGTGGCGCATGGCTGACCCGTCTGCTCAAACCGCGCTGGTCGGTGGCCGTGCAGCGCCGCGGGTTGGAAGGTTTTGCCGGACGCTTCTGGCAACGCAGTTTCAGTCATCTGTACCGCGGCAGTGCCAGCGTCGCGCCTGGTTCGCCGCTGCTGTTTCGTCATACCGTGGAGCAGAATCTGGATGCCTTGCGGCGACTGGGCCTGCACTTCGACCAGATGCCGCCACTGTTGCTGGTGCCCGGCGCCGAAGCCGAGACCGGCGCAGCGCAGCTGCTCGCCGAGCGGCAGTTGCAAACCGGCAAGTACATCCTCATGCAGCCCACCTCGCGCTGGTTTTTCAAGACCTGGCCGGTGGCGCAGAACGCACAGCTGATCGGCACGCTGCTCGCGCGCGGTCAAACCATTCTGCTGTCGTGTGCGCCCGATGGTCGCGAGCAGGCCATGATCGCGGCCATCCTTGCTGCCGTGGTGGCGCAACACGGCAGCATGCCGGCCGGCCTGAAACTGGTGGCACCCGATCAGACGCTCGGCCAGCTCGCCGCGCTGATCCGTGGTGCGCGGCTGTTCATCGGCATCGACTCGGCGCCCATGCACATGGCCGCGGCCATGGGCACGCCGGTGGTGGCGCTGTTCGGACCGAGTTCCGAACTGACCTGGGGTCCGTGGCAGGTGCCACACGAAGTGGTCACGCATGCCGGCAAACCCTGCCGGCCCTGTGGCCAGGATGGCTGTGGCGGCGGCAAGATCAGCGATTGTCTGAGCACCCTGCCGGTTGACCGGGTGCTCGCGGCCATTGATCGGGTTGATCCAGTGAGCGTGCAAGCCTGATGGCGCCGGGTGATTTGCCGACGCTGAACATTGCCCTCGTGCGGGCGCGCTACAGCCCCTATGGTGGCGCGGAGCGCTTCGCCGCCCGGGCCATGCAGGCGCTGGGCGGGCAGGGTGTATCCGTCACCGTGATTGCGCGCAGCTGGAAGGGCGAGGGCCCGCAGGCCAATGTGACATGGCTGCCGTGCGATCCGTTTTACATCGGTTCGCTGTGGCGCGAGCGCTCGTTCGCGCGGGCCGTGCACGCCTGCCTGCGCCGGCACCATTTCGACCTCGTGCAGAGCCACGAGCACATCCCGGGCCTGGCCGTGTATCGCGCCGGTGACGGGGTGCACGCGTGCTGGCTGGAGCGGCGCGCGGCGGGTCTGAACGCCTGGCAACGCCTGGGCGTGCGCCTCAATCCCTACCATCGCGCCATGCTCGCCACCGAGCGCAGGATGTTTGAGCATCCCGCCCTGCGCGCCGTCATCTGCAATTCTCTGCTGGTGCGTGATGAAATCCTGCAGCGCTTTGCCATCGCGCCGGACAAACTTCATGTGATCCCCAATGGTATTGACCTGCAGCAGTTTGAGCCCGGCGTGCGGCTGCGCTGGCGCGCGCCGACGCGCGCCCTTCTGAACCTGCCGGACGAGGCGCCGGTGTTTCTGTACGTGGGCTCCGGCTTTGCGCGCAAGGGCCTGGCCGCTGCGCTCGATGCCCTGGCGCGCACCACGCCCACAGCCCATCTGATTGTGGTCGGCGACGACAAGCGCGCGGCCGATTATCGCGCTCGCGCCGCACGTCTGGGCATTGGCGCACGCGTGCATTTTGTCGGCAGCGTCGGTAATGTGTTGCCGTATTACGGCGCCGCCGATGCCTTGGTGCTGCCCACGGTTTACGATCCTTTTCCCAATGCCGCGCTCGAGGCCTGGGCCTGTGGCCTGCCCGTCATCACCAGCACCGCCTGCGGCGCGCGCGAAGCGCTCATCGAGGGGATCAATGGCTGGCTGAGCGCGGCCGACGACGTCGACGCCATCGGCCGTGCCATGGACACGCTCGGCACCCGACTGGCCGATCCCGCCGCCCTGGCCGCCCTGCAGACGGCATGCCGTGCCGCGGCCTTGCCCTATTCGCTGGACCGGCTTGGCAAGGCGCTGCTGTGCCTGTATCAATCCCTGCTTCAATCCCTGCCGGAGACGCGCTCATGACAGCGCCGCGCCGCTCGCGCAGCCGCGCGCGCCTGCAGATCATTCTCATGGCGCTGTGGCACCGTCTCTGGACGCTCGGGCGGCGCAAACGCGTGGCGCAGCCGCGGCGCATTCTGATTGCCAATGATCTGCTGCTGGGCGACACGCTCATGCTTACACCGCTGCTGGCCGGCCTGCGGCAAGCGTATGCCGATGCGCAGATCGTGCTGACGGTGTCCAAGGCCAGTCTGCCGCTGTACGCCAGTCATCCGTATGGCGTACAGGCCGTGCCGTTCAGTCTGCGGGATGCCGGCAGTCTGGCAACCCTGCGCGCGCTGGGCGGCTTTGATCTGGCCTTTGTGCCAGGCGACAACCGCCAGTCCTGGCTGGCCATGGCGGCCGGTGCGCGCTGGATCGTGGCCCACGCCGGTGACCTGCCCGCCTGGAAAAACCGCATGGTCGATGAAGCCCTGCCGTATCCGGATCAACCTGCTTTCTGGGGCGACATGACCGCGGCTCTGGCGGGCGTTGCTGAACCCGCTGCTTACCAGGCCGCTGACTGGCCAGCGGGCCCGGCCCGGCCGCTCGACTTGCCCGCTGGCCCGCTGGCGGTTCTGCACGTGGGCGCGAGCAGCGTGCTCAAATTGTGGGAGCCGCAACGCTGGCGCGATCTCGCCGCCGTGCTGACCGAACGCGGCCTGACCGTGCTCTGGTCGGGCGGGCCGGGCGAGCAGGCCATCGTCGCTGATATCGACGCCAGCCAGAGTTATCGCAGTCTTGCCGGCCAGCTTGATCTGGCGCAACTGCATGCCCTGCTGGCGCGCGCCAGCCTGCTGGTCAGTCCGGATACCAGCGTGGCGCACCTCGGACGCATTGCCGGCACGCCCACCGTCACCCTGTTCGGGCCGGGCTCGCCGCTGGTCTCTGGCGCCGGTCGTTTCTGGCGCGACAGCGCCTGGCAGAGTGTCGCCATCGATCCGTTTCCATGCCGCGACCAGACCATCCTGTTTCGCCGCAACATCCCCTGGGTGCGGCGTTGCGGCCGCGGTGCCGGCTCCGGGCCAAACCAGTGCGCCACGCCGCGCTGCATGCAGTCGATCGGGCTGGCCATGGTGCTCGGCGCGGTCGATCAGGTGATGGCTGCAACCCGACCCGGATGCCATCCGGGGGCCGGATGTTAGAATCCGCGCTTTAGCCCCGGCGCCAGCCAGCGCGCATTGCATGCCTGCCCAGCCCGAATCGTCCGCTCCGCCACGCGCCAGCAACCGCCAGATCTTCGGGCGCCTGCTGGCCTATGCACGGCCGTCGCTGTGGATTTTTGTCGTCGCCACGCTGTGCATGATGGTGTCGTCGATGACCGACTGGATGTTTGCCGCGCTCATCAAGCCGCTCACCGATCAGGGTTTTTCGGGCCAGCCCGGCCACGACCTGTGGGTCTATCCCGTGGCCATCGTCGGTATTTTTCTGGTACGCGGCGTGTTTACCTTCACCAGTTCGTTTGCCATGTCCTACATCGGCCAGCGGGTGCTCAACGATTTGCGGCGTGAAATGTTCGATCGCCTGGTGAGCCTGCCAACGCGCTTTTTTGACCACACCTCATCAAGCCAAGTGATCAACCGGCTGGTCTACGAATCGCTGTCGGTGGTTGCTGCCGTCACCACCATCATTACCAGCCTGATCCGCAGCTCGTTCACGGTCCTTGGCCTGATTGGCTGGATGTTCTGGATGAACTGGCGCCTGTCGCTGTTCAGTCTGGTGCTGTTGCCGGTGATCGCCGTGATCGTGCGTTCATTTTCCAGCCGCATGCGCAGGCTGTCGCGTCAGGCCATGGACATGACCGGGCAGCTCACGCACGTGGTGCAGGAGTCGATCGATTGCCAGAAGGTCATCAAGGTGTACGGCGGCGAAGCGCGCGAGCGCGAGCGTTTTCGCCACGTCAATGACAGCCTGCGCGGTTTCGCGCGGCGCATCACCATTGCCTCGTCGGGCACGGTGCCCATTACGCAACTGGCAGCGTCGCTGGCGCTCGCCGGCGTGATCTTTTTTGCCCTCAGCCTGACTCAGGCGAATCGCATGACCGCCGGGGAATTCATTTCTTTCATGACGGCTATGCTGATGCTGCTCGCACCGCTCAAGCAGCTGGCCGACATCAGCGGCCCGCTCGAACGCGGGCTGGTGGCGGCCGAAGGCGTGTTCAGTCTCATGGACCAATCGCCTGAAGACGATCAGGGCAGCCGCGTGCTTGAGCGAGCCCACGGCGCCATCGAATTCCGTGCGGCCGGACTGACCTATCCGGGCACTGAACGTGCGGCCCTGCAGGCCATCAATCTGGTCATCAAGCCGGGCGAAACGATCGCTCTGGTGGGCGGCTCGGGCGGTGGTAAAACCTCGCTGGCCAACCTGATTCCGCGGTTTTATCACGCCACCACCGGCAATGTGCTCATTGATGGTCTGCCGATTGAAGAACTCAGCCTGCGTTCGCTGCGTGCCCAGATTGCCATGGTCAGTCAGGACGTGGTGTTGTTCAATGACAGCATCGCCAACAACATCGCCTACGGCGCGGTCAACAGCGCGCGCGACCGCAATGCCATCCAGGCCGCCGCCAAAGCCGCCCACCTGATCGAGTTCGTTGAGGAACTGCCGCTCGGTCTGGACACGATGATTGGCGACAATGGCATGCGCCTGTCGGGTGGCCAGCGCCAGCGTCTGGCGATCGCGCGCGCCATCCTCAAGGACGCGCCCATCCTGATTCTGGATGAAGCCACCTCGGCGCTTGATTCCGAATCCGAGCGCCACGTTCAGGAGGCCCTCAATGCCCTGATGGTCGGCCGCACCACTGTGGTGGTGGCGCACCGTCTGTCGACCATTGAAAAAGCCGATCGCATCGTCGTGCTCGAAAAAGGCCGCATCGTCGAGATCGGCTCGCATGCAGAGCTGCTCGCCCTCGGCGGCGCCTACGCCCATTTCTATCGCATCCAGTACACCCTGGAAGAAACGCCGAGCGCATGATCATTGTCCATACCGAGGCATCGTGCGGCTGGGGTGGCCAGGAAATTCGCATCCTCGATGAAGCCCGCGGCCTGATCGAGCGTGGCCATTACGTCATGCTGGTCTGTCCGCGCGAGGCGCGTATTTACGACGAAGCCCTTGCTCGCGGTGTGCCGGTCGTCGCCCTGCCGATCGGGCGCAAGCGTCTGGCCGGCCTGCTGGCCCTGCGGCGCTGGCTGTACCAAACCCCGATCGATATCGTCAACACGCACAGCTCGACCGATAGCTGGCTGGTGGCGCTGGCCTGTGCCACGCTCAGGCGTCCACCCGCCGTGGTGCGCACGCGCCACATCTCCGCACCTGTGCCCAACAATGGCCCGACACGCTGGCTCTACGGCCGCGCCTGCGCCATGATCGTCACCACCGGTGAGCGCCTGCGCGAAACCCTGATGCGTGACAACCACCTCGACGGCAGCCGGATCGTGTCCATACCCACGGGTATCGACACGAAGCGCTTTCATCCGGCCAGCCCGATCGAGCGTGTTCAGGCGCGCAGCAGGGCGGGTCTGTTGCCGGGTGAGTTTGTCGTCGGCATCATCGCCACGCTGCGCAGCTGGAAGGGCCATCGATACCTGATCGAAGCGATTCGCCTGCTCAACGCAGCCGACGTTGCGCCCGAACGCCGCCTGCGTCTGCTGATCGTCGGTGATGGCCCGCAACGCGCCGCGCTGGAGGAACAGGTCTGGAGCGCCGGCCTGACCGACAGCGTCGTGTTTGCCGGTAACCGTCACGATGTCGAACACTGGATGCACGCCTGCGACCTGTTTGTGCTGCCGTCCTATGCCAACGAAGGCGTGCCGCAGGCACTGATGCAGGCCATGCTGTCGGGTCTGTGCTGTGTGACCACCAATGTGGGCAGCATCGGCGAAATCGCGCGCCATGGTGTGACCGCCTGCGTGGTGCCGGTGCAGGACGCCGACGCGCTGGCCGAAACCATCAAAGCCCTGATGCGCAATGACGCTCTGCGCGAGTCATTGGGCACGGCGGCGCGCAACTGGTGCGTCGAGCACAACAGCCGCGAGCGTATGCTCGATGCCATGGAGGCGGTGTTTCACAAGGTCGAGCCGCCGCCGCCACGGCTGAGTTGATGGCACTGTTTCAAGTCGAATCTCGTAAAGCGCATTCGCGCGTAATCAGTTGCGCTCAGCGGATGGCAAATGCCGTTTCAAGTCCATACTGTCATGCAGCAGCCGGAGCACATCAATCACGTTCTGCCCTTGAATGTTGCCGACACGGAACATAAGGAAGTGTCGGCCCTTGCGCCCCTTTCGAGCCACATGGAGCGTATGGATATTGTTGCCAATTTCGGGGCGCTCCTTCACCCCGATGATAGCGGGGCCGGCATTCAGCGCTTTTAGAGCGGATGACAGCGTATCGGCATAATTTCGCGCTTGCGCTGAACCGAAATTCTCGACCGTCCAGCGCAGAATTTGGCGGTAATCCGCCTCGGCAGCAGCCGATAGTCGAACTGTCCAGCAATCCCTGCCCACTACGCGCCAATCACTTCCGAAGTGAGCGTTGCCAGATGCTGGCCAAGTCCGTCCGCAGAGTCAAAGCTACGGAATTTACCTGCCTCAATGTCTGCAATGCCGACTTTGGCTGCATCGCGCAAGGCTAACAGACGCATTTCATCTTCGGACTCCCGGCTCTCGACCAGCCTCAATCCTTCGCGCAATACCTCGCTGGCGTTCTGATAACGCCCTGAGCTGACGAGCTGCTCAACAAAATGAGCCTGATGGTCGGTAAGAACAACGTTTCGGGTTGGCATGGGCGCCTTCTGAATCAGGATTTCATATTGGCATACTATGCCATACAATCGAGCGTGGCAAGACTACATCAGGATGACGTCGTATTGTTCCTGATGGTAGATGGTTTCCACCTGCAGTGAAATCGGCTTGCCGATGAAATCACCCAGCATGGCGAGGTTCTGCGATTCTTCTTCGAGGAACAGGTCGATCACCTGCTGTGAAGCGAGTACGCGGAATTCGCGCGGGTTGAACTGGCGCGCTTCACGCAGCAGCTCGCGCAATATTTCATAGCAGACGGTGCGCGCCGTTTTGACCTCGCCGCGACCGCTGCAGGTCGGGCAGGCTTCGCACAGAATGTGCGCCAGCGATTCACGCGTGCGCTTGCGCGTCATTTCGACCAGGCCGAGTTGCGTGAAGCCGTTGACGGTCATGCGCATGTGGTCGCGTGCCAGCGCTTTTTTCAGTTCCGCGAGGACGGCGTCACGGTGCTCGAGGTTCTCCATGTCGATGAAGTCGAGAATGATGATGCCGCCCAGATTGCGCAGGCGCAGCTGGCGCGCAATCGCCTGCGCAGCCTCGAGGTTGGTCTTGAAGATGGTGTCGTCAAACGAGCGGCCGCCAACAAAGCCGCCGGTATTCACGTCGACCGTGGTCATGGCTTCGGTCTGGTCGATGATCAGGTAACCACCTGACTTCAGGTCGACACGGCGGCCGAGTGCCTTCTGGATTTCTTCGTCGATGGCATACAGGTCGAACAGCGGCCGCTCGCCGGTGTAATGCAGGATGCGGCTGCCCACCGAAGGGGTGTATTTTTCGGAAAAGTCGGCCAGCATCTGGTAACTCTCGCGTGAATCAACCTGAATGCTTGCGGTATGGTCATCGACAAAATCACGCAGCACGCGCTGCGCCAGGCTCAGGTCCTGATAGAGCAGCGTCGGTGCATCGCGCACCAGGCTGTCGGCAACGATGTTTTGCCAGAGTTTGCGCAGGTAGCTGATGTCGCTGCACAGGTCACCGTCGCTGGCGTCTTCCGCCATGGTGCGCACGATGTAGCCGCCTTTCTCATTTTCCGGCAGCAGTTGCTGCAGTTTGCCGCGCAGCAGTTCGCGGCCGGCTTCGTCGCCGATACGCTGCGAGATGCCGATGTGCGAGTCCTGCGGTAGATACACGAGCATGCGCCCGGCGATGCTGATCTGGGTTGACAGGCGCGCACCCTTGGTGCCGAGCGGGTCTTTGATGACCTGCACCATGAGCGACTGGCCTTCGTGCAGCAGGCGTTCGATCGGGATGGCCGGACCACCGCCGTTGCGGCTGTCCTTGCTGTGATGATCAACGCGCCAGATATCGGCGACATGCAGGAAAGCCGCCCGTTCCAGACCGATGTCGATGAAGGCCGACTGCATGCCCGGCAGCACGCGCACCACACGACCGAGATAGATGTTGCCGACGATCCCGCGTGTTGCCGTGCGTTCGATGTGCAATTCCTGCACCGCGCCTTGCAGCACGACGGCAACGCGCGTCTCTTGCGGCGTCACGTTGATCAGGATGTCTTCACTCATGGGTAGTGCCTGCAATGGGTGTCCTGCAAGAGTTTTCAGGGCCGGTCAGACCGGCAATGGCTGCATTCTGGCAGATTCAGCGCTTCCTTTCGCACTATTCGTTCATTTCGCATGATTGCTCTGCGGCCAGCGAAATGAGCGCAACAATGCGGTGGTTTCAAACAGCGGCAGTCCCATGATGCCCGAATGACTGCCCTCGATGCTGCTGATGAAGGCGGCCGCGCGGCCCTGAATGGCATACGCGCCCGCTTTGCCAATCGGCTCGCCGGTGGCGACATAAGCGGCGATGTCCTGTTCGGTGAGCGTGGCAAAACGTACATGGGACACCGACAGCGCCAGCTCCAGCCGTGCGCCATCGGTGAGGGCCACGGCGGTCAGCACGCGGTGGCTGCGGCCGGACAGGCAGCGCAGCATGTCGGTGGCGTGCAGTTCGTCATCAGGCTTGCCGAGCAGGCTGCGACCGAGCACGACGGTGGTGTCCGCAGCAAGGATGAGCGCCTCGGGCAGACCACGCACGCGTCGTCGCAGCACGGCCGCGCCCGCCTTAAGCGTCGTGACACGCTGCACATAATGATCGGGGGTTTCCCCGGGCACGCTCGCTTCGAGCGCCTCGGCATCTTCGCTGGCGTCGGCCAGCAATAACTGAAACGGTACGCCCACCTGCGTGAGCAGTTCCTGGCGCCGCGGGCTTTGTGAGGCGAGGTAGATGAAGGGCTCGGTGTTCATTCGCGATGGTAGGGGTGATTGCGCGTCACGGACCACGCGCGGTACAGTTGCTCGGCCAGCAGCACGCGCACCATCCCGTGCGGCAGGGTCAGGCTCGACAGTCTTAACAGCAGGCTGGCCTCTGCCTTGAGGGCCGGATCGAGACCGTCGGCGCCGCCGACGATGAGGGCGACGTCGTCACCGCTGTCGCGCCAGTCCTGCAGGTGGCGCGCCAGTTGTTGGGTGCTGACGTCCTTGCCGTGCTCATCGAGCGCGATCAGGCGTGCGCGTTTGGGCAGTGCGGCGCGGATGCGTTCGGCCTCGAGCGCCATGATGGTGCTGGTGCTGCGGCCGGTGCTGCGCGCTTCGGGTTTGATCTCGCGCAGCTCGAGGCGCATCTCCGGCGGCATGCGTTTGGCGTATTCGCCATAGGCCGCATCGACCCAGGCGGGCATGCGATGTCCGACGGCAATGATGAGGAGAAGCATGCTGTCGGATCGGGCCGTGAATGCTCAGCCGTGGTGGCCTGGATTCACCCTGCTTTCGACGCAGTCTTGCGGGCCGGGGTTTTGCGCACGGCAGTCTTGCTGGCGGCTGCTGTTTTGCTTGCGGGTTTCTTTACCGCAGCGGTCTTGGTCAATGCTGCTTTAGTCGCCGGGGCTTTTTTGGCTGGGTTTTTTTTTGTAGCAACTTTCTTTGCGGCAACTTTCTTCGCGGCCACTTTTTTAGCGGGTGCCGGCGCTTTTTTCGCCGGCGCCTTGACGGCAACCGCCTTGAGATTCACCGGCTTTCTGCCCCACAGTTCTTCAAGGTTGTAATACGTGCGGATGCCGGGTTGCATGATGTGCACCACCATGTCGCCCAGATCCACCAGCACCCATTCGCCGGTCTCGGTGCCTTCGACGCTGATGACGTCGGCGCCGGCCTCCTTGGCCTTGTCGCGCACCGAGGTGGCGAGCGAGCGGGTCTGACGATTGGAGGTGCCGCTGGCGATGACGACGCTGTCAAACAGGTCGGTCAGGCCGGTGGTGTCGTAGACGCGGATGTCCTGCGCCTTGACATCTTCGAGCGCATCGACCACGAGGAGTTGCAGTTTTTTGATATTCATTCAGTCATTGTAGAGTTTGTTTGTCTCAATATAGTTGAGAACCGAGGTCGGGAGCAACTCCTCCAGCATGGAGCGTGTTCCGGCCGGATGGGCTGCGACCGCGTTGAGGCGGGTGCGGATGTCGGTGGCTGAGATGTCGTAATGTTGATCGGGCAGGTCAGAAAATCCGCCGGCGGGCCGCTCACGCATGCTTTCACAGCGGCATCGGCGCGCCTGCCATTCGTCTGCTACGACCGGTGGCAAGAGCGCCAGATCAAAGCCTGGCCGCGTGGCGACGACCACATGTGCGAAAGAAAATAAGTCACGCCAGTGCCGCCAGGTATCGAGGCGCAACAACTGGTCGGCACCGATGAACAGGACCAGCGAGGTCCGCTCACCGGTTTCACGGCGCAGTTCTTGCAGCGTGTCGATGGTGTAGCTTGGTCCGGCACGCTGGATCTCGCGTTCGTCGATCTGCACCTGCCAGGGTACGGGCGGACGTTCGGCGAGCGCCGCGCGCAACATGGCGATGCGGTCTCGCGCGGCGGTGATGTGTCCGGCTTTTTGCCAGGGCTGGCCGGCCGGGAGAAAGCGCATGACATCCGCCGGCCCGAAATCGAGCGCCCGGCCCAGCGCCTGGGCAAGCTCAAGATGCGCCTTGTGCACCGGATCGAAGGTGCCGCCGAAGATGGCCTGCACCGGCAGCACGTCCGTCATCAGGCCCAGTCGCGCGGCACGAGATAGGTCTCGGCCAGTCGGGCCTCGGCGCTGCCGGGCTCGGGGTGGTAATCGTAGCGCCAGTTGACCAGCGGGGGTAGCGACATGAGGATGGATTCGGTGCGTCCGCCCGACTGCAGACCAAAATGCGTGCCACGGTCAAACACCAGATTGAATTCAACATAACGGCCGCGGCGGATCGATTGCCAGTTGCGCTCGGCTTCGCCCCAGGGCATGTCCTTGCGCCGTTCGGCGATCGGCAGGTAGGCGCTCAGAAAATGATCGCCCACGCTGCGGGTCATGGCAAAACAGTGGGTAAAACCACCGCTGTGGAAATCATCAAAAAAAATGCCGCCGATGCCGCGTGCTTCCTTGCGATGCTTGAGATAGAAATACTCGTCGCACCAGGTTTTGAAACGCGGGTGCAGTTCTGGCCCGAAGGGCGCGAGTGCCTCTTTGCAGGTGCGGTGAAAATGAATGGCGTCTTCGTCAAAACCGTAATACGGCGTCAGATCCATGCCACCGCCGAACCACCAGATGTCTTCGGCGCCAGTGCCGGGCAGGGCGCGTGCCATGAAAAAACGCACGTTCATGTGCACCGTCGGGGCCATCGGGTTGCGCGGATGCAGCACCAGCGACACGCCCATGGCTTCAAAACCACGGCCGGCCAGTTCGGGCCGCGCGGCCGTGGCCGAGGGCGGCAGGGTGGTGCCGGTGACGTGTGAAAAGCCGACACCGCCACGTTCAAAAAAATGGCCTTCTTCGAGGATGCGCGTGATGCCGCCACCGCCGAGTTGTTCACCCGCCGGTTTGGTCCAGGCGTCGGTCAGGAAGGTTTTGCCATCCAGATTTTCGAGGCCGGTGACAATGGTGTGTTGCAGACCGAGCAGCCAGGTTTTGACGGCGGCGGGGTTGATGCCTTGATCCATGGCGGTCTGCGTTCCGAAAGAGGGCGTTCAGCTGCGCTTGATGAGCGCGCGCCAGCCGATGTCACGGCGAAACTGCATGCCGTCAAAATGAATCTGGCCGATGATTTCGTAGGCGCGCTTTTGCGCCAGCCTGACGTTGTCGGCCAGGGCCGTGACGCACAACACGCGCCCGCCGGTGGTAACGAGTTTGCCGTCCTGCAGCGTTGTGCCGGCGTGAAAGATGTAACTGTCTTCCAGCGCTGCTGTCGGCACCGACACGGTGTCACCCTTGCGCGGTGCCTCGGGATAGCCATGGGCCGCCAAGACCACGCCGAGCGCCACGCGCCGGTCCCATTCGAGCTGCACGCGATCGAGCGTGCCGGCGATGGCGTGCTCGACGACGTTCGCAAAGTCGCTTTTCAGGCGCGCCATGATGGGCTGGGTTTCCGGGTCGCCCATGCGGCAGTTGAATTCGAGGTTCTTGGGCGCGCCGTTCTTGTCGATCATCAGGCCGGCGTACAGAAAACCGGTGTAGGGCAGGCCGTCACGGGCCATGCCCTCCACGGTCGGCAGGATGATTTCGCGCATGACCCGGGCGTGCACCGAGGGCGTCACCACGGGTGCGGGCGAGTAGGCGCCCATGCCGCCGGTATTCGGGCCGGCGTCGCCATCGAGCAGGCGTTTGTGGTCCTGGCTGGTGGCCAGCGGCAGCACGTTCCTGCCGTCGACCATGACGATGAAACTGGCTTCCTCGCCTTCGAGAAATTCTTCAATGACCACGCGCGCGCCGGCGGCGCCCATGCTGTTGTCGACCAGCATCATGTCGATGGCGGCGTGCGCTTCGGCGGCCGTGGCGGCGATCACCACGCCCTTGCCGGCCGCCAGGCCGTCGGCCTTGATGACGATGGGTTGTGGTTTGCTGTCGATGTAGGCGTGCGCGGCGCTGGCGTCGGTAAAAGTCTGGTACTCGGCCGTCGGAATGCCGTGCCGTTTCATGAAAGACTTGGCGAAATCCTTCGAGCTTTCCAGTTGCGCGGCCTCGCGTGTCGGCCCGAATATTTTCTGGCCCTGCTCGCGGAAAATGTTGACGATGCCGGCCGCCAGCGGTACTTCCGGCCCGACCACGGTGAAGGTGACGTGTTCGCGGCGCGCGAATTCGGCCAGTTCGGCCGGGTCGCTGATGGCGATGTTTTTCAGGTGCACGCTGGTGGTCGTGGCGGTGCCGCCGTTGCCCGGTGCGACATACACCACTTCAAT
>CANJOT010000058.1 GCA_947475815.1 Burkholderiales bacterium
AAACGTTCTTACCCACTCGGAAGCCGACGCACAGGTCGGTGTATCCTTGCAGGTGGCGACCCGTTGCCGCAACATCGGCAACGGCTTATCGAAATAGAATGCAGCAAATCGTTCGTGCGCAGCGCAGCTATTGCCAGGCCAGCCCCGATGGCTTGCAAGCGATAAAAACCAACAAGGCCGCTGCACAGACGCCGCACCCGAAAGCAACATGACAGCCACCACCGGCACCGAACAAAACACGGACGAACAAGCCGAAGCCCGGCTTTATCCTTACTGGCAGCGCAATTTGCAGGTCTTGCCGCCGGCCAACGCCCTGACCTCGATGGGATTCGCGGTCTCCGTTCCGTTTCTACCGGTGATGCTGCACAGTCTGGGCGTGCACGACCACCTCGAGACCTGGATCGGCAACACGATGCTGATGTTCTACGTCATCAGCTTTCTGTGCGGCCCGATCTGGGGCAGCATCGCCGATCACTTCGGCCGCAAGATCATGGTATTGCGCGCCATGTTTGGCATGGGCATTCTCATGACGATGGTGCCGTTCGCACCATCACCGACGTGGTTTGTCTTTTTGTTTGCTCTGGTAGGTTTTTTCAACGGCGGCTCGATGTCAGCCCAAGCGCTGATCGTCGCCAATACGCCGCCGCGGCTCATCGGTGCCGCATTGACGCGCCTGCAGTCGACCATCCTGGTGGGTGCCACTCTGGGACCGGCGCTCGCGACGAGCCTGGTAGCGGTTGTCTCCCGACCACACTGGCTGTTCTGGGTCAGCGGCGGTCTGTTGATCACGGGCGGCATGCTGGTGCTGGTGTTCGCGCGCGAAGTCAAGCAATTGGCGTCGGGGCCGTGGCGGCTCAATTGGCTGGGCAGCTTGCGCGAGTTGTTGGCCGTGCCGCGCATCGGCAAGCTCTACGTGCTTAATTTCATTTTTGCCATGCTGTCTGCCGGCAACATCACCGTCCTCAGCGTGTTTGTACTGCAACTGCTCGGGCCGCAATCCTCAGCGCTGGGCGATGGCGCATTCTGGATCGGTGCAGTGGCGATGGGGCTGGCCATTTCGAGCGTGGTTTCCCTCGTGCTGTCAGGACGATTGCTCGATCGCGTCGATCCGGCGCGCGTGCTGGTATTGACCACGGCGGCAGCGGCGTTGACTCAATTGCCACTGATCGTACTCGAGACCCCGCTGCAATTGGTGATGAGCCGCATCGCGTTTGGCCTGTGCACATCGCTGATGCAGCCAGCCATCGTGCGTCTGATGAAAGATTACGCACCGCCCGGCATGGATGCGCGCGCCATTTCCTACTCCTCGTCGTTTCATTTCATCGCCATCGGCACGGCCCCGTTCCTCGCCGGCCTGATCGGGCCGGTGTTTGGCCTGCGCGCTTATTTCGCACTGACGGCGATCCTGACCACGTCGGCTTTCGTGATGTGGCTGCGCGTGGCACGACAGCGATCAATTCCATGAAGGTCATGCCTTAAAGCATAATGATCGAACCCTCATGTACAAAAGAAGGCGATTCAATGAGCACGTATACAGACTTGGCAGACTTGGAAGCCTGAGAAAAAGCGACGGGCTTAGAGGACGGATTACTCGTCAAGCGGCCCCAAATTTATCCACAAAAATTACTAATAACATAAAAATTTTAAAGAGATAACGTCACTAGTCATCTTTTTACAAATCAAATTTCACACGTCGAAATTGCAATCCTCTCTAGCGAATGTTGAGTGAATCACCTTGCTGACGGCGGATTCCCTGAGGGCTCGCTATCCAGGTCCAGGCGGATAAACTGAAGGCAGCTGATTTCGACCGGCGCGAACGGCATCTAACTCTCGCCACAAAAACGGAACAGGCGCACAATGCCAAAAAATCGCAGTCGATGGGAGCTTTAAATGTTTTCAAAACCTCAAGTCATTCTTGACGGTCTTCGATTTCCGGAGTGCCCGCGGTGGCGCGATGGCCAGTTATGGCTGTCTGACATGTATGGACATCGCGTGTTGACGGTCGATGATGCCGGCCACTCGAAGACCGTCGCAGAATTTGATGACAAGCCATCGGGCATCGGCTTTCTGCCCGACGGCTCCGCGGTTGTCGTCTCCATGCGCAAACGACTGCTGGTGCGACTGGCCAATGGAAAGCCCGAGACCTACTGCGATCTCAACCAGATCCCTGGCGACCATTTAAATGATCTGGTCATGGATGCTTCGGGAAGAGCTTACGTCGGCAACCGATTTCCATTCAAGGGCAGTTTCAGGGAGGCCTACTCGATTGACTGCGTCGGCCCGGTCGAAACAAGCTCGCAGGAAAATCTTGTTCTGGTCCGTCCGGACGGAACGATCCGCATCGTCGCCGACAACCTGATGGCGCCCAATGGAGTCGGCATCACTGCGGATGGCAAGACCTTGATCGTTGCCGAAACGCGCGGCAAGCGTCTGACCCAATTCACGATTGATGAAGATGGTGGATTGTCGAATCCCCGTCTATTTGCGAATCTGGGACAAAACCCGGACGGAATCTGCCTTGATGAAGAAGGAGCGGTCTGGGCTTCTCTGCCTTTTATCGGCGAGTTCGTGCGTGTTCTGGAGGGAGGAGAAGTGACGCATCGCGTCAAGCTTCCTCAGGGCAAATGGGCAATCGCTTGCGTACTGGGCGGTAGGAATCGCAAGACGCTTTATATGCTCACTTCCTACGCCAGCATTGAAGATATTGTCGCCTGTCATGATTTCGAGGCCGATCTTCACAGCGTATCGAAAGGCTTCGTGGAAATGATGGAAGTTGATGTGCCGGGCGCAGGCTTCCCCTAGTCCAGGCGCATGCCCCCTTTCGCATCCTACTTCCAGGCATTGTCACTTTTATAAATCGGCGACCGGGCCATGCATCACGGCCCCGTTCCAGTGTTAACACGAAACAAGGGCTACATCTTGAAACCTTATCGAACATTGTTGTTTGTCTCCGCCGCGAACGAGGCGATGGTTCTGACGGGGGCAGCCTCAGGCGCGGACGGACTGATCCTCTGCCTTGAAGACCTTTGCCCGCAGCGCGAAAGGCCGCGAGCAAGACTTTTGTTACCCGCTTTGATGCGCAGGCTTGCGGCCGAAAATCCTGGCTTGGGCCTGTTCGTGCGCGTCAACCCCTTGGATACGATTGACCTCAGCTTTGATCTGGAAGCGGTCGTACGCCCCGAACTGGATGGTCTGGTGACCTCCAAAATCGATGGTCCCGAAGACATCATGCGACTGGACGCCCTGACCACCGAATGGGAGCGTCGCAATGGCGTGACGGCAGGCCAGATCAAGTATGTCGTGGTACCGGAGACTGCAGAATGCATGGAGCGCTGCTACGAGGTGGCGAAATCGGCGCGCGTGGCCAACGTCGCCGGAACCATCAGCCGTGGTGATGTCGCGCATGCGCTCGGATTCGAGTGGACACCCGAAGGAACCGAAACGCTGTACCTGCGTAGCCGGGTGCTGATGGCATCGCGCGCGGCCGGCATCAGGCATCCGCTGTGTGCATTGTGGTTCATGAAAGATGACCTGCAGGGCCTGGAGGCCTATGTCCGTCGCGAAAAGCAGCTCGGCTATCGTGGCGCAATCATCTTGCAGCCCTACCATGCCGCCATCGTCAACCAGGTCTTTACGCCGACGCAAGCGGAGTTGGACAGCTGCAACACGATCATTCGGGAATTCGAAGCCGCCCTGGCGGCTGGAGAAAGTGAAGTTCTATTTGAAGGCAGAATGCTTCATGGAGGGGCCTACCAGCAGGCACTGGAGATCGTGCAGCTTGCGCAGGATATTGCTTCACTGCGCTCTGCCGGTGCAGATAAACCTTAGTTTGCTTTGTCCGAACGGGCTGGGCGGCGGGCGACGGATTGCCCGGTAAGTCGTGTCCCGATCGTCGGATCCACAATGAGTAGAGAGGAATAGAGATGCGTCCCTGGATTAAAATTTTAAGTACTGCGTGGCTTGGTTTGATGACGGTCACCCCGCCGGCCCTGGCGGACTATCCCGACAGGCCGATCCGGATCGTCGTCCCTTACGGGGCAGGCGGCGGCACCGACGTGGTGGCGCGTCTGGTTGCCGCGGCACTGGCCAAGCGCCTGGGCCAGAGCATCCTGGTAGAAAACCGCCCGGGGGCTGACAGTTCGATCGGATCGGAGTTTGTCGCGCGCTCAGCGCCGGATGGCTATACCTTTTTAATCGGTGCCTCGGGACTCAGCAGCGGGCCTTTTCTGCTCAAGGCTTTTGCGGTGGATCCGTTGAAGGATTTCACCCACATTGTTCAATTCGCCGAAGCGCCGACGGTTTTTGTCGTCAACCCGCTTCTGCCGGCCAAAACCATGAAGGAATTTGTCGACCTGGCCAAGGCCAATCCCGGCAAATACAATGTCGCCGTGTTCGGACCCTATGCGTCTGACCACGCAGTACTCAACCTGATGGCAGGCATCAATACTGTGGCCGTACCCTTTCAGGGCGGATCTGCTCCGATGCTGACTGCGCTATTGGGCAATCATGTTCAGGCCATGTTTGCGGCGCATGTCGCGGTCAAGGGCCAGATCAACGCAGGACAGCTTCGCGTTCTTGCAACAGGCAGTGAACGCCGCCATTCCCTGCTGCCTGACATTCCGTCCATTTCGGAGGCCGTACCCGGCTACTCTGCCAGTGGCCTTTGGCAAGGCCTTTCCGGTCCTGCGGGCCTTCCGGAAAATATCGTTACCAAACTGAACACTGAAGTCAATGCCGTGTTGAAAACCGAAGAAGTCAAACTCGCTCTGGAACGCGCCGGCTTCGCCGTGGCGGGCGGCACTCCTGCTGCCTACCGCGCCTGGATTGTCAGCGATCTGGAGCGCTTTCAGAAGGCAGCCAAGGCGAGCGGGGGTGGGCCCAAGTAGTCCGGTGTCGGGCATGATTCTGCGGCGCCGGGGCGCCGCGGATCCGCAAGACCGACTATCCATCCGTGCAGTCTGAAGACCAGCGTTATACAACCGGTGCGGCAAATGCTCGCCGAGCAACCATCAACGAGGCGAAGCATGCGTGCAATTGAGATTGAGCCCAACTGTCGACTATTTTACGAAGACGATTGTTTCGCAAATCCATGGGAGTCGGTTGAGACCGTGCTGTTGATCCACGGCGGATGCGAATCGAGCGCTGCCTGGTTTGCCTGGGTTCCGCATCTTGCCAGAAAATTTCGCGTGATCCGCATCGATCTGCGCGGACATGGCGGATCAAGCATCCCCTCCGAAAAGTATCAATGGTCCCCCTCCAGCCTTGCCCGCGACGTCGGTCTTTTCCTTGATCGACTCGGGATCCGCGAGGTCCATGTTGTCGGCGCAAAAATCGGTGGAATGGTGGCATTCGCATTTGCTGCGCAATACCCTGATCGAGTACGTTCGGTGTGCGCCATCGGCACGCCGCTGCATATGGAGCGCGCCGGATCGATGCTGCCCAAGTCAACGATCAGCGAATGGGTAACGGTCGGGATGGACCAGTACGTTCGCGAGAATATGCAGAACCGGCTTGGCTCGCAGGCCCCTGTCGCGCAAAAAGAGTGGTGGGAAATGCTCATGCTTCAATGCGATCAACGATCGCTGATCGCCGTTGCGGCCTTCGCCGACATCGTGGACATGCGCGACATGCTGCCTAAAATTACCTCGCCAGCGCTGCTCTTGACCAATGAGAACAACAATCTGGTCAGCCACGAAGCCTTTGAAGAATGGCGCTCGAAACTTCCCAACGGGGAGTTAGTGATCATGCCGGTCGATGGCTTTCATATTGCAGCGTCGCATCCGGATGAGTGCGCTGAAATCGTGATGCGGTTTATCCGCAATGCTCAGGCGCGTGCAGCGGAGCCCGGTCCGGGCTAGTCAGGCCGGCCACACCTTCGCACGCGCCGACCCGGCCCCAAGGCCCCGCCTTTCATACCTGCCTGGACTCTTATGGAACTGACCACTATCCACGTCGACGTTGCCGACTATATCGCTGTCGTCACCATCGACCGCCCCCCCGTCAATGCACTCAGCCCAGAGCTGATGGCAGAACTCACCTGGGCCTTCGATTCGTTCACCGATCGCGATGACGTGCGTGCAGTGATCCTGACAGCAGCAGGTCGCGTGTTCTGTGCCGGCGCCGATATCAAGGCGCGCGCAGGCAAGCAATACGAGCCGGGGGAGCGATGGGCCCACAACCGCAGCTGGCGCGAATGCCCGCTGGCCATCATGGAATGCAAAAAGCCGGTGATCGCTGCGGTCAATGGTGCAGCCATGGGTGGCGGGCTGGCGCTGATCGCCTGCTCGGACATCATCATCGCCTCCACCAGTGCGGTTGTAGCCTTGAACGAAATCAATGTCGGCCTGCTCGGCGGTGCCCGCCGCATCATGCGTCTGTTCGGCCACTCACGGGTACGGCGCATGATGTTCACGGGGATGCGCGTCACCGGTCCGGAAATGTATCGGCTGGGCGTCAGCGAATGTTGTCCCGAGCCTGAAGACCTGATGGCAGCGGCGATGGAAGTCGCCCGCGAAATTGCCCAGAAAAGTCCGGTCGCGATCCGCCTGGCCAAGCTCGCCATCAACACGATTGAAGACATGAGCCTGCGCGATGGCTACCGCTTCGAACAGGAGATGACCGCCACCCTTTCCGCCACTGACGATGCGCAGGAAGCCATGCGCGCATTCATCGAAAAGAGACCGGGTAATTTTACCGGCCACTGAATTTTCGACCGAGGAACGGGGCGCAGCCTGCGCCCCGGCTCCGGGCTTTACTCTGGAACGACCCCTGCATCCCGAGTGAAATCGGTCCTCGACGTCTTGCCTGCATGCGTATTCATCGCGGCAAACCGAGGCCACGAATGGCAATAAGGTTGCGCTGGATTTCGTTGGTCCCACCACCAATGACCAACACCAGAGCATCACGCAGCGCGTGTTCGAACACGCCCTCCAGCAAGGCGGAATCGGGGCCGTCCTGCAGCGCAGCGCCTGGCCCCAGAAGATCGAACACGGCTTCCGACATCCGCTCGATCAATTCGCCTGCGTACACCTTCGACATGGCGGCCTCCCAGAGCGGAATCTCGCCCCGCTCCATCACTTCCACGCAGCGCACGCCGAGCAGTCTTGCCGCTTCCACTTCCGCGCCGAACGCGCCCAATCGATCACGCAGCAACGCATCAACAGCAAGCGCCTTGTCTTTCTGCCTGGCGATGACGTACTCCACCAGCTTGTCGAAATGCGCACGCGCGCCCGCAGCACGCGCCGTCAACGTCACCCGTTCGAAAGCCAGCGCGGTGGTGATCACTCCCCAACCGCCATTTTCCTCACCGATCAGCGCGCTGGCGGGAACGCGAACGTTATCGTAGAACACAATATTGGAGCGATGGTCGTTCAAGCCGTGCAATGGCTGGATCGTGATGCCTGGCGTGTCAATCGGAAACAAAAAAACGCTGATGCCTGCGTGCCGTGGCTTTTCCGGATCGGTGCGCGCGGCGAGCCACATGTGGGTCGCGAAGCCTGCGGCGGAGGTATAGATTTTCTGACCGTTGATGATCCAGTCACCGTTGTCGGCGCGTCGTGCCGCGGTCTTGATGCCGGCAAGGTCTGAGCCGTTCTCGGGTTCCGTGTATCCAAGCGCAATCGAAATGTCTGCATTCATGATGCCGTGCAACAGATTGCGCTTGTGCTCGTCGGTGATGTACCCCGTCAGCGCTGGTGCAATCATGTTCACGGCGTTTTGGTGGAACATCAGCGGCGCGTTACTGAACGCCATCTCTTCCTCGAACACATAGCGATCCGTTGCCGGACATTCCAGGCCACCGTAAGCCTTGGGCATACTCAGGCCGAGCCATCCGCGTGCCGCCAGTTTTTTGCTAAAGTCCTGTCTTACCTTACGATGGTTGCTGGGCATCGCACGCTGCTCTTCGGTATACGAACCGCTCCAATTCTCCTTGAGCCACTGCCGCACTTCCAGACGGAAGGCGTTCGCACGCGGCGTCAGGCTGAAATCCGGCATCGAGCCCATTTCCAGCAGCGTGGCCGCGAGGTCCTCCCGCGCACGCTTGACGCCACCCACACGAGTCATATCGCCATGAATGCGGCGGAAGTGATGCGGCAATTCGTGTTCTTCCCAGAACGCCACGGCGCCAAAGCCGTGATGCAGTTCAAGCACCACCTGGCGCAGAAGGTTATAGGCGTTGGCCGCGGCCACGGCAGCCCAGTAACGCCGCAGTCCAGCCGAGGCAAAACTCGCCGCAACCTGGCTCAGACGGCAGATCTCGACGGAGATGAAGCAATTGACGAGCTTGTGCTGGATCGCCTGATATTGGCCGATCTTTTTTCCAAACTGGGTGCGTACCTTAGCGTATTCGGTCAACAATTCCAGCCCGTAAGCGGCCGAGCCGAGAGAACGTGCGGAGAGCATCAGCCGTGCCATGGTACCGAGCAGATTTCCGTCCCAGTCCATGCCCGCGACCTCGAACTTGGCCACATCGGAGAAGCTGACTTCGGCGAGCGCGGGACGACTGAGGCCCGGCGTAAGGCACACGCTGACACCGGGCGCAGCCAACGGTACGATCGCAACGCAGGTGTCTTGTCCAGACACGAAGGGCACCAGCACGTGGGTGGCGATGGCCGTATGTTCAACAAAAGCGATACGCCCATTGATGCGCTCACCAACCGCCACCTCGCCCGCATCGGCGTCGCCTACGACGTGCCCCATGGCCCAGGTCGGAATCACACTACCGTCGTCAATTCCGGCGACGAAGCGACGGGTAGGTTCAGACGCTTTGGCCAGCACTGTCGAAACCGCGATGAAGGCATCCATGAACGGCAGTGGGCAGCCCGCCCGACCCGACTCCTGCAGCAGCACCAACGCTATCGATAGCCCGTCGTCGTCTGCGCTCACCGCCACCGAGTTCCAGCCCTGCGCCGCCGTCTGCCGCCACAGCTTGCGCATTGCCTCCGGATTGGCGGACAGCTTCGCCGCCTGGGTGGAGGGCCAGTGATCACTGAAAAAGCTGCGCGCGCTATCGCGCACCAGCACCATGTCTTCGCTCTCTTGGAGCGGCAGGCGGGTCGGTTCCATATGCAATTCAATACCTTTTAAAAGCGATGCGAGCAACTCCACGCTTTGATTTCAGATGCACGGGTGGGCACAAGTCACGGACTGAACAGCTATTCGCCGAGCACTTCCCCCCCCTGCTTCAACGAATGGGCGGGACGGAGGCAGCGGTTCTTGCCAAACTCATCAGCGCATCGAGGCCGGCAACCTGTCCGCCACGACCGATGGCCAGCGGATTGATTTCGACTTCGAGCACGTCAGCGCGACTGCAATACCATGAAGCAAAAGACGCGATTTTTTCCGCAAGCTTGCGCAAGTCTACCGGCGCCCTACCCCGGCCGTGCTCAAGCACTTTGGCGTAGCGCAATCGCCGCAGTGCACGCTCAACCGCCGCGGCATCCGCGGGGAGCAGCAGGATCAGGGAGTCAGGATCCGCTTCCACGTCAGCCCCCCCGCGGCCGATCACCAGCAGCGGACCAAAAACCGGATCCTGGCGCAGGCCAAGCAACAGCTCGTGTTCAAAATGCATCATCTCCTGCAAGAGAATGCCGTCGCACGAGATGTTCATATCACGCGCTTTTTTGAAGAGTTCATCGACGGCACGCTCTACTGCATCAGGGTCGGCTAGCCCCAACATCACCGCACCGTGTTCGGTTTTATGCAGCAGTTGCGCGCTTTGCAGCTTGGCGACCACGGGCAGACGCAAACCCGAAAGCAGATTGCGCAATTGACCAGCATCGGCTACCAGTACTTGCTTGGGCCAGTCGAAAGGCCAGTCGCTGCCGATCACCTCACGGGCAGCGAACTCCGCCAGCGCCGTAGCACCAACGGAGGCGCTACGCGGTACGATGGCATAGCTCTCCTCCGCCGATGGAGCCATCGACGCGTGCATCACCGTCGCCGCGCGCAAGGCACCGATCACTTCGGGAATGTCGTCAAAAACCGGGATGCTGACCGACTCGAGCTTGTCGCGTAGTTCGGGCGTTGTGCCTAGGGAAATGATCAGGAAGGGTTTACCGCGCCGGTCCCCGCAGGTCAGCAGCGCCTTGACAAAATTATCTGCGACGCCAGGTCGCGACAGACTCAGGAACACGATTACGCTATCGTGCTCTTCGTCCTCGAAGATCGCTTCGAGGGTATTGGAAAAAATTTCCGGTCGGGGCGAGGCCGCACCAGTGACGTCGATGGGATTGCGGGGAGAAGCGAATTCCGGGAGCGCTTTGGTCAGTTTTTCCTTCGTGGTCCCGGTAAAATCCTTGACTTCGAAGTGAGCGAGGACGGCCTCGTCCGTGAGCAGCGCGCCCGCGCCGCCCGATACCGATACGATGGCGGGGCGACTGCCGGTCGCACCGGGTTGCATCAAAGGCAACTTGGCAAAACTGACCATCTGTGTCAACGACTGGCAACGCACCACACCACATTGTTCGAACAGGGCGTTCCACACTGCGTCCGCACCCGCGATCGCGCCAGTGTGGGACAGCGCCGCATCCGCACCCGCCTTGGTGGCCCCGGCTTTTAATACCAAAACAGGTTTGCCCATTTGGCGCGCCAGCATCAGGGCCGCGCGCAGCTTCGCCCCGTCCTGAACGCCTTCGAGATACAAACCAATCACCCGAGTATCCGGATCGAGCGCAAAATGAATGATGGCATCGGTGATGGTCAAGTCTGCTTCGTTGCCGGTGGAGATCCATTTGGCAAAGCCCAGCCCGCGGTTTGTGACATTTTCGAGCCAATAAGCGGCGATGGCACCGCTTTGACTGGCGAATGAAAAGCCGCCCTCGATGATTTTCAAACGCTCGCCGACCCCCGAAAAGGTCGCCATTAACCTGGAACGGCTGTTGATGACCCCCACGCAGTTGGGACCGAGCACGCGGATATTTTGCGCGCGCGCGAAATCGCTAATTTCGGTTTGCAGTCGCACGCCCTCCCCGCCTGCCTCGGCAAAGCCCGACGCGGACACGATGAAGGAGCGCATGCCGGCCTCCACCCCTTCTCGCAGCGCATCCAGCGCATCACGAGCAGGGGTCAGAATCAGACCTAGATCGACCGGTCGTCCAATGTCACGAATCGTCTTATAGCAGCGCACACCATCGATTTCAGCGCGCGTAAAGTTGATCGGATAAATTTCGCCAGTGAACTGCTGTTGTTGAAGAAAACGCAAGGTACGACCGCTCAGCTTGTTTGGATTCGACGAAGCGCCGATCAACGCGAGTGAACGCGCCCCAAGCAAGGGCCCGAGCCGGTCTTCGATCTGCGTACCCGGGTGTGCGATAGAGGATGTCATTATTTGATGTCGTATTGTTTGATGACCTGTCCGTAACGCTCGTGGTCGCTGCGGATGAGTTCGCCGAATTGCTGGGGAGTACTGGTTTTTGGATACCAGCCGCGGTCCGAGAGTTTCTGGCTCATCCCGGGCTCATTCAGCACCGCATTGAATTCACTGTTGAGCTTGTCGACGATGGCCTTGGGCAGCGCCCCTGGCCCGACGAGGCCAT
The DNA here is from genome assembly GCA_947475815.1 of Burkholderiales bacterium. Classification (GTDB taxonomy): domain Bacteria; phylum Pseudomonadota; class Gammaproteobacteria; order Burkholderiales; family Burkholderiaceae_D; genus CANJOT01. Next base: position 11,538 of record CANJOT010000058.1, read on the forward strand.
ACCAGGCCGACGGATCAAAGCCAGGATAGAACTCGGTAATGGCCGGAACGTCTGGCGCGGCGCTGATCCGTTGCCCGGCGAGGATCGCCAGCGCGCGCAAGCGCCCTGTCTTCACGAACTCAGCGACCTCCGTATAAGCGGCAAACGATGCATCGACGTGGCCACCCATCATCGCCACCAGCGCCGGCGACGTGCCGGTAAAGGGCACCACCATCAGCTTTGCACCGGAGCGGACCTGCAGCAGCGCCGCCGTTAGACGCGCGGAAGCACCCGATGTACCGAAGTTATACGGTGTCGGCCGGGTCGTCGACGATGCAATGAATTCCTGCAGATTCTTCACCGGCAGATCGGGACGCACGAGGAGCGTCCAGTTCCAGGTCACCAACAGCGAGACTGGAGCCAGATCCTTAAAGAAGTTGATATCCAAGGGCTTCATGTGCACGCTCTGGGTCATCGAGTGGGGTACGCACGAAAGCGTGTAGCCGTCAGGCGCCGCCTTACCCACCGCAGAGAGACCGATGTGTCCATCTGCACCGGGCCGGTTCTGTACAACCATGGGCTGGCCCATACGCTCCGACATCGCGATCATCACCATCCGGCAGAAGCTGTCGAGCCCACCGCCCGGTGCATATCCAACAATCACCGTGATTGGTTTGTTGGGATAGGGCTGAGCGGCCGCAGTGGAACTAAACAATTGGAGCAAGCCTATTGCCCCAAGGACAACCGCGAAGAGTTGCTTGAACCGAGTTGCATAAGCCAGGATTGAATACATTGTTCCGCTCCCACAAGATGGTACCGATCGGTACCTATTGACTATCGTTTTGACGCCGCATGGAGCGGCCCCCAATGATCACGACCAGACAGAAGCTGCGCTGTCGGTCATGGAACTCCTGGTCGTAGGTCCTCTGGTTACACCGACTTTATTCGCAGTGATGAAAATTTCAGGCAGGCTTGACCTTTTCTACAAAGGCAGTCACCGCCTCGCGGTGATGTGTACCGGTATGCAACAGGCTCTGCATCATGGTGACCGTGCCCAGGTGTTCCCTCAAACTGGTCCGCTCGCTGTCTTTCATCAAGCGCTTTGCCATGCGTAATGCTTCGACTGGATTCGCAGCGATCGATGCCGCCAGCAGGTTGACAGCCGGCAGCAAGTCCTCATCGGCACAGACGCGCGCCACCAGACCGATCTCCAGAGCCTGTTCAGCGTTGAACATATTGCCGGTCAAGGCCAGTTCACAGGCCTTTGCATAACCAACGATACGCGGCAAAAACCAGAATCCCCCGGTTCCCGCGATCAGCCCGAGGCGTACGTAATTCTCGGCGAACTTCGCACTCGCGGCAGCGTAGCGCATGTCACACATGCAGGCCAGATCAAGACCACCACCGACCGCCGCGCCGTTGACCGCGGCGATAATGGGCACCTCCAGATTGTCAAGCGCACGCGCGACACGCTGGATGCCAGCAACGTAATAATCTACGGTAGACAGGGGGTCAGCGGCGCGTGCATCCAGCAGGCGATGCATATTATTCAGGTCCCCCCCGGAGCAGAAGGCTTTGCCCGCGCCAGTAAGTATGGCGACCTTGACGCTCTTGTCGGCGTTGATGCGATCAAACGCATTGATCAGTGCGTCGATCAGCGTCGGGCTTGAGATTGAATTGCGCAACTGGGGGCGATTCAGCGTTAGCGTGACAATCCCATCATTCTGGTGCTGCAGCAGTTCCTCAGTCATCTTTGCTTCCCATGCTCACCGCGCAAGCTTCACACCCGCAGCCTCGCGGTCCCAGAAGCGGCTCATGTCATGCCGAGCCGATTCACGCAACTTGAATTTTTCAATCTTTTGGCTCAGCGTACGCGGCAGGTCGGCGCAGAATTCAAGATAGCGTGGCACCATGAAATAAGCCATGCGCACGGCGCAGAACTCTACGATTTCAAGCGCCGTAGCGCTCTGCCCTGACTTGAAGATGACGCTCGCGGCAACTTCGTCCTCGCTCATTTCGGAGGGCACGGCATAGACCGCCACCTCGCCAACCGCGGGGTGTTGGAGCATGACTTGCTCAACCTCCCAGGCCGAGATGTTTTCACCACGCCGCCGGATCGCATCCTTCTTACGGCCCACAAAATAAAGGTAACCGTCGGCATCGAGATAACCAAGGTCGCCGGTATGAAACCAGCCATTGCGCATTGCGGCAACGGTGGCCTCGGGCATTTTGTAGTACCCCGACGCCTCGCCCCACATGAAATTGTTACGCAACACAATTTCCCCGGCCTCACCCACCGGCACGTCGAAATCGTCGTCATCGACGATCCGCAGGTTCCAGCCATTCTGTAGTTTCCCGGCAGATCCGAACTTCTCGGCTGGATCATCCAGCGTAAAGGCCACGGGTGTGCCGAAATCACTAACCCCGTAGGTGGTAATCAAGCGAATGCCAAAACGCTTTTCAAATTCCCGAGCGAATATGGGCATCGGGGCGGAACGGCACATGCGCACACTATGCTTGCCATCCTCCGCAGAAGGAGGCTGCGTCCAGAGGATGTTGAGCATCGAACCCAACAGATTGAAAGTCGTCGCCTTGGTATCACGGACTTCCCTCCAGAACGCCGAAGCCGAAAAGCGCGTGCTCAGCGCGACGGCACCACCAACCACCAGCGCGATGTACGTTGAGGAGCGCAGCGCGTTCATGTGGAAGAAAGGCAGACATACAAAATAGATGTCGTCCGGGCGATAGGCCCATGCCTCGGCATACGCAAGCGAGCCTTGCAACACGGCGGCGTGCGTGTAGGCAGTGGCCTTCGAAGGTCCGGTCGTGCCCGATGTAAAAGCCAGCATCGCCAGATCGCTGTAACGCACCACCGTGTCGGGCATCGATTCGTTGGCGACATCCAGTACCGAATAGTCGATCAAATCCGCATCGTCTCCGGCAATGGCCTGACCCTTGCGCATCACCACGATGTGGCGCAAGGTCGGCACCTGCTCTCGCACCGCCAGGACGCGCTCGAGACGCGCCTCGTCGGTAATGATCAGCACGGCATCAGAGAGATTCAGGTAATAAGCGAGAAGATCGGCGCGCGCCGCGGTATTGACTGGCGCGGCAACCGAGCCGCTCTTGGCGATAGCGAACAGCAGAAGCAGATACTCGACACAATTGTCGAGCAACAGCGCGACGGTTTCCCGGCGACCGTCCACGGGACGGAGCACTGCTTCCAATCCATGGGCCAAGCGGTTGGACAGGCGATGGGTCTGTTCGTAACTGAAAGTGCGGCCATCCGCGGCGAGCTTGATAAAGGTCTTGTCCGGATGAGCGGCCGCCTTGTCGGCCAGAACCTGTCCCAGCGTCAACTTGCGGATGTCATAGCCCATGCGCATCGGGCTGATTCTTGGTGTATCGACGTGCTTCATGCGGAGTTCTTCATGCGGAGTTCTTCATGCGTCAGACTTTAAACGGGATTGGTCGGCCCAAGCCGGGGGCTCGACCGGGAAAACGGAGGTCACTCAGCGACGATTTTGGCTTTCTGCGCAAGCTCGCGATAAGAGCGCAGATCCTTGCGCATACGCTCGGCGAAATCTTCGGGACTGCCAGCCATCAGTTCGTCGCCCGAGTCAACGAGCTTTTCATGCACTGCCGGCTCCTTGAGAATCGCATTGAGCGCAGCGTTAAGGATCTGTACGATTTCACGCGGCGTGTTCAGCGGCGCGGCAAGGCCCAGCCAACTGCCAATCGAGACGCCGGGCAAAACTTCAGCGATGGGTTGCACATCCGGCAGCACCGCATTGCGCGTCGGGCCGTAATGACCAATGACACGGATACGTCCCTCTTTGACGAACGGCATGGCAAGCCGCAGCGGCACGCCAGTGGCCATCACCTCGCCGCCCAACAATGCGCGCATCTGTTCCGAGGTGCCCTTGTAGCGGATCGTGTTGAAGCGGAAATTTCCAGCCGTTTCAAACATGAGTTTTGAGAGTTCAACCGACCCGCCAAGGGAGGCGTAGGTAATCTCATCCGGGCGGGCGCGCGCGGCAGCGACAAGATCAGCAACCGACTTGAGCGGTGAATTCGCGGCAACGACAATGGCAAGGTAGTAGGTTGAGACGCCGCCAATGGCGACGAGATCACGGGTCGGATCAACCACCGGCCCTTTCATTGTCACCGGGTTGATCACGACCGGGGCCGCCAGTCCGGTGAGCGTATAACCATCGGGTGCGGCGCGGACGCCGGCGGCGAAACCGATGTTGCCCGATGCGCCGGCACGGTTTTCGATGATGACGGTCTGATTCAGACGCGCACGTAAACGCTCACCGATCAGCCGGAAGGTAATATCTCCGCCTCCGCCTGCAGGAAATGGCACGATCAGGGTAATCGGCCGATTCGGGTAATCGGACGCGCCAAAGGCCACCAAGGGCACGGCCAGAACGGCACAGCCCAAAGCGCCCACCCCCAACACACGCCGCGCCACATTGCCGACCCACGAATAGTTCGTCTTCATTGCCATCCATCCCCAAAAATTCGACTTCAAAAAGCGACCGGTCAGGATCATTCGACGATCTGTCGCATGCGTTCGCTGACGTCTGCAAATTCGGCGAGCATCTGATGAAACACCTCTCGCACGGTCGTGTCTTCATTCATCGTGCCAACGATCTGACCGGCCGGCATGGAAGCCAGAGCTTCGCAATGCGATCGGTCAATGCGCGCAAAGGCGGGCATGCGCAGGAAGTGCTGCAAAGGCCTGGGCAGCGGTTCCGGCGCCCCCGGGCCTTCCCACGCATCGGTCCATGCGGATTTCAGAAAGCGTGCAGGCTTGCCCGTGAACGAGCGCGTGCGCACCGTGTCGTCACAACCCGCGGCGAGCAGGCGCTTGCGCACTTCAGGCGTCACGTCGCTTTCCCGCGTCGTCAACCATACTGAGCCGCACCAGACGCCCTCGGCACCAAGGGCCAGCGCCGCAGCAAACTGCCGACCCCGGCCGATACCCCCGGCCGCAAGCACCGGCATGGGCGCGACTGCATCAACGATTTCCGGCGTCAACACCATCGTGGAAATTTCGCCCGTATGACCGCCGGCCTCATAGCCTTGGGCAACCACAAAATCAACCCCGGCGCGGCGCTGAGCCACCGCATGTTTGGGCTTGCCGATCATCGCGCCGACTTTGATTCCCATGGCGTGCGCGCGCTCCACCACTTCGGGCGGCGGCGTGCCAATGGCGCTGACGATGGCCTTGACACCTTTGAACTTAAAGGCGACATCGAGCAGATCGCTTGAAAACGCCGGTGTGCTGCGGCCACGATGGAGGCGGTCTTCAAGCATCTGCCGCTCTTCGTTGCCCGGCAGAGGGGCGACATGATGCCGGGCTAGCAAGTCTTCGACGAACTCGAGGTGCTGTTTCGGGATCAGCGCATAAGGATCGGTATCACGCTGGTCGCTGATGTCCTTGAACTTTGCCGGAAACAGGACATCGACCCCATAGGG
>CANJOT010000059.1 GCA_947475815.1 Burkholderiales bacterium
CGCAGGTCGCCCTTCGGATACGGATTGCCATGGCGTTCGATGGCCGAGCCGAGGATCGCTTCGGGTTCGCTCAGTTGCGCTTCCAGACCGGCGATGCGGGCGTTGCGTACCTGTTCGAATTCGCTGGCGCTGAACACTGGCTTGCGCAACAGTTCGGCGACCAGTTCGAGTGCTGCCGGCAGGTTGGCGCGCGTGCTCTGCAGGCCGACCGCGATGCCGTGTGCGCTCCCCGAGATGCCCCACTGGGTTTTGAGACGGTCAAATTCGGTCTGTACTGCCTCGCGGTTGCGTACAGCGCTGCCGCGGCCGAGCAGGCCGGCCATGGCGCTGCCGGCTTCGCTGCGGTTGAACAGCGATTTTTCATCGCCAAGGCCAAAACGCAGCACGACGTTGACGATGCCACCGCGCGTTTGTTTGGGCAGCAGGGCATATTGAATGGCCGCCGGCGTGCTGCCGCGCGCCGTGCGCCGGTCGATGTTGTCGGGGCTGGGATCGAACACCTCACCAGTGGCGACCGTCGGGTTGCCCTTGTAGTCTTTGACGAGGGCGGCGACCTCCACCCGCGCCGGCACGGGTGCGCGCTGCGGGGCGGCGGTCGGGATGTAGCGTCCGAGGGTACGGTTGTCCGTCAGCAGCCAGGTGTTGGCGACGCGCTGCACGTCTTCCAGTTTGGCGTCGCGGATGCGGTCGCGGTTCAGGAAATAGAGGCGCCAGTCGCCGTTGGCGATCGAATCCGACAGCGAGATGGCGACACGCTCCGGATCGAGCATCTGCTTTTCGATCCCGTTGAGCAGAAAATTGCGGGCACGCTCGAGTTCGTCGGCGCGGATGGGCGCGCGAGTTGTGCCCTCGACGGTCTCGAGCAGCGCCACGCTGGCGCGTTCGAGGTTCTGGTCGGACTTCAGGTCGGCGCTGAAATAAGCCATGCCCGGTTCAGCCAGTCCGTACACCCAGGAGCCGGCTTCGGCGGCCAGTCCGGTATCGACTAGAGCTTTGTGCAGGCGGGCGTTCGGGCCGCCGACGATGGTCGCCGCCAGGCGCAGTGCGCCAAAATCAGGATGTGCCGCCGGCGGGATGTGATAGGCCGCCAGCAGCCCGGGCGTGCCGCCATTGCGGCGCAGCGTGACGCTGCGCTCGCCGTCCTGGGTCGGATCGAGGGTGTAGGACGGCGTCAGTATGCGCGACGGTTTGGCAATGCCGCCAAACCGCTGGGCGACGATGGCCAGCACCTTGGCCGGATCGAATTTGCCACCGACAATCACCACGGCATTGTCCGGCTGGTAGTACTTGCGGTAAAACGCCTGCAGATTGCCGATCTCGACGTTCTCGACATCGCTGCGCGCGCCGATGGTGGCCTTGCCGTAGTTGTGCCACTGGAAGGCCACCGCCATGACTTTTTCCCAGAGGATACGGTCGGCCGAGTTTTCGCCGCGTTCCATTTCGTTGCGCACCACGGTCATCTCGGTGTCGAGGTCGGCACGCGCGATGTTTGAGTTGACCAGGGCGTCGGCCAGCCAGTCGAGATACCAGTCCAGGGTGTCGGTGTTTTCGCCAAAGCTGGCAAAATAATTGGTACGGTCAAACGAGGTCGTGCCGTTGGCGCGCAGGCCGCGTTTGGTGAATTCGGACCAGACTTCGGGGTGGCGCGGTGTGCCCTTGAACATCAGGTGTTCGAGCAGGTGGGCCATGCCGGTTTCGCCATAGCTTTCGTGGCGTGAACCGACCTTGACAGTCAGGTTGATGGTGGTGGTCGGCTTGGAGGAATCCTGCAGCAACAACACATGCAAGCCATTGGGCAGGGTGTATTCGGAGACGTCCTCGACCGTCGTCACACGCTTGACGCCCGGCGGCAGGCTGGCATCCGGCACCGGCTGGGCGAGCGCGCCGGTCAGGCTGAAAGTCAGGCCGGAGAACAGGACCATCAGCGTTATTGCTTTCAGTGCTTTGAGCATTTGTTTCTCCACGACGGATTTGGAACACGCACGCAAGCGCACCGGACTGCTCTTGCCGCCCGCGCATCTTGCCTGACAACAGCCCTGCTGTCCCGGAACAGTCGCGTCCCGGTCCACGGACGGTTACAATTCGAGCCATTTGAACCCTGACTTGCGCCGGGGTTCCCTTGTGCCGGTGGCCAGGCAGAAAATGGTCCGGCTGGTGTCCCGGTTATTGCCCGGGGTTTTTTCACTTCTATTTTTCATTCTGAATCCATGGCCGTCAATCTTGCCCCGCCTCAAGCCGAAGACCTGTATCCCGTCGCCGGAGTAGAACTTGGTTTTGCCGAAGCCGGCATCCGCAAGGCGGGTCGTCGTGACCTGATGCTCATGCGTCTGGCCCCCGGCAGCCGGGTCGCAGGCGTGTTCACGCAAAACAGCTTTGCCGCGGCGCCGGTACAGATCTGCCGCGAACACCTGCGCACCGGCGCCATCCGTGCCCTGCTGGTGAACGCCGGCAACGCCAACTGCGGCACCGGTGCCACCGGCCTGGCGGCTGCGCAGCGCAGTTGTGTGGCGGTGGCACGCGAACTCGGCTGCACCCCTCAGGAGGTGCTGCCGTTTTCCACCGGCGTGATTCTCGAGCATCTGCCGGTCGAGCGGATCGAGGCTGCCCTGCCGGCCTGTGTGGCCACGCTCGGGGCGGACCGCTGGTGCGAGGCCGCCTCGGCCATCATGACCACCGACACCGTGCCTAAGGGCAGCTCGCGTCGCGTCCTGATCGATGGGGTCAGCGTGACGGTGACTGGCATCGCCAAGGGTGTCGGCATGCTCCAGCCCAATATGGCGACCATGCTGGCCTATCTGGCCACCGACGCGGCCTTGCCGCAGGATCTGCTGCAGCATCTGGTCAAGGAGGTCGCCGATGTGTCGTTCAACCGCGTCACGGTCGATGGTGACACGTCGACCAACGACAGCTTCGTGCTGATCGCGACCGGTCAGGCACGGCTTGCTGCGGTCAGCGATCGCAGCGGTGCCCAATATGCCCTGTTGCGCGGCGCGCTCATCGAGGTGGCGCAGCAACTGGCGCAGTCGATCGCGCGCGATGGCGAGGGTGCAACCAAGTTCATCACCGTCAACGTCGCCGGTGCAGCCAGCGAGCCCGAGGCGCTGGCGGTGGCGCGCGCCATTGCCAACTCACCACTGGTCAAGACCGCGCTGTTTGCCTCCGACCCGAATCTGGGCCGGCTGCTCATGGCCATCGGCAATGCTGGTGTGCCTGACCTCGATACCAGCGCCGTCCAGTTGTATCTCGGTGACGTGCACGTTATCGAAAACGGTGGCCGCGCCGCCGCATACCGCGAGGAAGATGGCGCGCGCGTCATGGCGCCGGCCGAAATCAGCCTGCGTGTCGAGCTCGGTCGCGGCACGGCCGCCACCACGGTCTGGACCTGTGATTTTTCCTATGAATACGTGAAGATCAATGCGGAGTACCGGACATGAGCGGCGATCGTCTCGATGCTTTTCTGGCGCAGGCCAGTGCGCTGCTGTTGCGCGTTGAATCACTGCTGCCGCCGACGCTGCGCGAGCCCGACTGGCAGGCGGCAACGGCGTTTCGCTGGCGCCGCCGTCAGGGCCGCGGTTTTCTGCAGCCGGTGTTGCATGCCTCCACCATCCGCCTGGGCGACCTGCAGAACGTTGAGCGGCAAAAGAACCTCATTGATGCCAACACACGCCAGTTTGTCGATGGTGCGCCCGCCAACAATGTGCTGCTCACCGGCGCGCGCGGCACCGGCAAGTCGTCGCTCATCAAGGCCTGCCTGAATCAATACGCTGACCGTGGCTTGCGCCTCATTGAAGTCGACAAGGCAGAGCTGACCGATCTGCCCGACATCGTCGACCTGGTCGCCGGCCGCCCCGAGCGCTTCATCATTTTCTGCGACGACCTGTCGTTTGAAGAAGGCGAGAGCGGCTACAAGTCGCTCAAGGTGGCGCTCGACGGCTCGATCTCGGCGCAGTCCGACAATGTACTGATCTACGCGACCAGCAACCGTCGCCACCTGATGCCCGAGCACATGCGCGACAACCTCGGTTATACCCATCAGGAAGATGGCGAAATTCATCCGGGCGAGGTGGTTGAGGAGAAGATCTCGCTGTCTGAACGATTTGGCCTGTGGGTCAGTTTTTATCCCTTCAGGCAGGAAGAATACCTGACCATCGTTGCCCAGTGGCTCGGTCATTTCGGCTGTGATGACGCGTCGATCGCAGCCGCCCACGACGATGCCCTGCGCTGGGCTCTGGAGCGTGGTTCGCGCTCGGGACGGGTGGCCTGGCAGTTTGCGCGCGACTGGGCCGGCAAGCACGCCCGATGACCGTTGTGCCGACGGAAGTCGCGGTGGGCGTCTTGATCCGGCCCGACGGTTCTTTCCTGATCGCACAGCGTCCGGCCGGCAAGCCGATGGCGGGTTACTGGGAGTTTCCGGGCGGCAAGCTGGAGCCGGGCGAGTCGGTCTTTGAGGCGCTGCGGCGCGAGTTCATTGAAGAACTCGGACTGACCATCACCCAGGCCGTGCCCTGGGCGCAGCGCGTGGTGGTTTATCCACACGCCACCGTGCGCCTGCATTTCTGGCGCGCCTACGCTTGGCAGGGTGAACCCCAGTCGCTGGAGGGGCAGGCCTGGTGTTGGGAGCACATCGATGCCCTGACGGCGGAACCCTGGCTGGCAGGGGCCTTGCCCCTGCGCCGCTGGCTGGCCCTGCCCGATGTGTACACGATCTCCAACGCGGCTGAGTTGGGCGTGGCTGCGTTTCTCGAGCGGCTTGATGTCCGTCTGGCCGGTGGTGGTGCGCGCCTGCTGCAATTGCGGGAACCCCTGTTCGACGATGCGCAGTTCGGCGCCCTGTTCAGGGAGGTGCGGGCGCGCACGCGCGAGCACGGTGCGCGCCTGCTGGTCAACAGCCGTCACCGGCGTTTTGCCAGCGAGGCTGAGGGTCTGCATCTGACTGCAGCCGATCTGGCCACCTGTACCGTGCGCCCGGAGGCGGACTGGTGTGCCGCTTCGTGTCACGACGCTGGCGAGATTGCACGGGCCGGTGATCTGGGTCTGGATTTCGCAGTGTTCGGGCCGCTACAGCCCACGGCCAGTCATCCTGGCGCGGCGGGTTGCGGCTGGAAGGGTTTTGTTGACGGCACCGGCAGCACCATGCTGCCGGTGTATGCCCTGGGTGGGTTGACGGTGGCCGATCTGGCCACCGCGCGCCAGCATGGCGCTCAGGGTGTTGCCCTGATGCGCGCCGCCTGGTAAATCTTCAGTTCAGCCGTCCCCGGCTCAGGCTTCGCCCGGGTCGGGTGGCGTTTCCACCGGAAGCTTGTATTCGTCGTTGGCCCAGGCGCCGAGGTCGACGTTCTTGCAACGCTCCGAACAGAACGGTCGCCAGGGATTGTCAGAAGACCATGGGCTGCGTGCGCTGCAAGTCGGGCAGGCCACGGTGGGCCGGGAGGCGGGTTTGTCCATGCGCTTCGATCCGACTCAGAAATTGCACAGCACGAGCTCGAACGGCACGTCTGTTTCCAGGGGTTTGGGCCGCAGATCGCTGCAATCCTGGGTGGTGAAACGGACCCAGATCATGTATTTGTTGGCGCTGATTTCGGGAATCGCGCCCAGTTGCACCGGCAAACGGACCTGCAGCATCTGGTAGGACTTGCCACCGAGCAACTGCTGGTAGCTGCCGGCCGTGGCAACCTGCGGTGAGTGCTGGCCGGATTCGCGCAGCAGCTTGAGCACCAGCGCCAGGCAATCATGCAGGGGTTGCAGCGGCGCGATCCAGGCATCCAGTTCGGCGCGCCGTTGCGGCGCCGGACGGTGTTGCCAGGCGTGGTAGGACGGCAGGTCGAATTCGCAGCTTCCGCCGGGGATGATGGTACGGCTGCGGATGCTGCCGAGCCATTCATTGTCGCGCAGGTGCTGGCCAGTCTTGCCCTGCATGGCAGACAGATCGCCGCAGGCTTTTTCGATGTTGGCGAGGATTTGCTCGAGTGCCGTGGTGTCGATGGCCGGGTTGTTGCGAAAGGCCAGCAGCGTATGACGCTGGCGGTCGAGTTCCTGCAGCAGGTCGCCCTTGAGGTCGGCGCGGCTGGCGACATCGAGAATCTCGAACAGGGTGACCAGCGCCGCATGATGGGCGCGCGGGTCGGATGCCGGCAGAAAATAGTTGAGCCGCTCGAACAGGTCTTCGAGGCGCAGGAGCGTGCGCACGCGTTCGTTGAACGGATATTCGTAAAGGATCAATGGATGTCCGTCGGCGGGGTTGTCGGAGTCGATCACGCCAAAAACCGCATCATGACACGGACTGGGCCGCTTGTTGCGCCAGTTCGAGATAGTGGTGGTGAAAACCTGCCACTTCGCGGGCCAGATTGCTGCCATCACCACCATTGTCGATGATGTCGTCGGCAAGTTCACGGCGCTGTGCGCGCGCCATCTGCTTGGCTATGATGGCACGGATTTGCTCGGTGGCCAGGCCGCTGCGTTGTTGCACGCGGCGGATCTGTTCCTCCTCCGGACAGTCGACCAGCAGGGTGCGGCGCATGCGCGTTTTCCAGTCGCGCGATTCAAACAGCAGCGGCACCACGAACAGTACGTAGGGGGACGTTGCCGCGAGGTATTGGCGGTTTGACTCCTCGCGGATCATGGGATGCAGGATGGCTTCAAGACGCGCTTTGGCGGTGTTGTCGGTGAACACCAGTGCACGCATGCGGTCGCGGTCCATGGCGCCAGCCGGCGTCAGTGCCTGCTCACCGAAGGCTGCACGGATGGCGTCGATGGCGAGGCCGCCGGGGGTGGTGATCTGGTGGGCCAGGGCATCGGCATCGATGAGCACAACGCCGTGTGCGGCGAACAGGTCGGCCACGGTCGACTTGCCGCTGCCAATGCCACCGGTCAGGCCAACTGGATAGGGCGGATTTGCAGGCGGCATGCTGGAGTGGGCCATGAGGTTGGGAGTGGCGGCGTGGTGACGGGCGGCGCTTCAATCAGGGATAAAAGTTCAGATACATACGGATCAGTTCGTTGCCGTACAGCAGCGCGACAAATCCGGCGATGGCCAGATAGGGGCCGAAGGGAATCGGGATGTCCTTGCCGCGGCGCGCCGCAATGATCAGCACGATGCCGATGAGGGCGCCGGCCACGGAGGACAGCAGGATCACTGCCGGCAGCATTTTCCAGCCCAGCCAGCCGCCCAGCGCGGCGAGCAGCTTGAAGTCGCCGTAGCCCATGCCCTCCTTGCCGGTGGCCAGCTTGAAGGCCCAGTACACCAGCCACAGGGACAGGTAGCCGGCGACCGCGCCGATGACCGCGTCGGCCAGACTGACCGGTCCGATGCCGGCCAGATTGACCAGCAGGCCAATCCAGACCAGTGGCAGGGTGAGGCGATCGGGCAGCAACTGGGTATCGATGTCGATAAAGGTCAGCGCGATCAGAAAGTAGAGCAGCAGCAGTGCCGCCGGCATGAACCAGCTCGCGCCGAAATGCAGGCCGATGACGGCTGACAACACGGCCGTGAGCGCCTCCAAGAGGGGGTAGCGGCTGCTGATGGGCGTCTTGCAGGCTGAACATCGGCCACGCAGCAGCAGGTAACTGAGTACGGGAATGTTTTCCAGCGCCGTGATGTGGTGACCGCAGGCCGGGCAGGCCGAGCGCGGTGTTGCCAGATTGTAGGCCGGCCCGGTTTCGGCGCTTTTTCCTTCGCGTTCAGCCAGCCAGGCGTTTTCCTCGCGCTCCTGCATGCGTGGCACGCGATGCACCACGACATTGAGAAAACTGCCCGCCACCAGGCCAAAGGCAGCACAGGCCACGGCCAGCAGCCAGGGCGTTTGAATCAGCATCGCAATCAAGAGTTCATCTTTCCTGGCCCGGCAGGCGGGCTTGTTGGTTCAGGCGTGTTGCCAATTCGGGCCGTCAGACGACCTGGCCGAGCTTGAAGATCGGCATGTACATGGCGACCACCAGGCCACCGACGAGCGTGCCGAGCACCACCATGATGAGCGGTTCCATCAGGCTCGACAGGGCATCGACGGCGTCATCGACCTCGGCTTCAAAATAGTCTGCCACCTTGCTGAGCATGCTGTCGAGCGAACCGGATTCCTCGCCGATCGACACCATTTGCAGGACCATGTTCGGAAACGCGCCGGAGGACTGCATGGCATTGGTGAGGCTGACACCGGTGCTTACTTCGGATTGGATGCGTTTGGTGGCTTCCAGATAGACGTGATTGCCGGCCGCGCCGCCGACCGAATCGAGCGCTTCGACCAGCGGCACACCGGCGGCAAACATGGTGGCCAGTGTGCGGGTCCAGCGGGCGATGGCTGATTTGCGTACCAAACTGCCAAACACGGGGGCGCGCAGCAGCAGCTGGTCCATGGTCTGCTGGACCCTGAGGGAGCGTTTCCAGGCCTGCAGGAAAAAATAGATGGCGCCGCCGAGACCACCGAAGATCAGGTACCAATAGCTCACGAAGATGTCGGAGATGGCCATCACGAACAGGGTCGGGCCGGGCAGGTCGGCGCCAAAACTGGTGAAGATGGTCTTGAAGGCGGGCACCACAAAGATCATGATGACTGCGGTGACGATGAAACCGACGGCCAGCACGGCCACCGGATAAAACAGCGCCGACTTGATCTTGCTTTTGATGGCCAGGATCTTTTCTTTGTAGGTGGCCAAGCGGTCGAGCAGCGATTCGAGAATACCGGCCTGTTCACCGGCCGACACGAGGTTGCAGAACAGCGGGTCGAAATAGAGCGGATATTTGCGGAAAGCCTGCGTCAGGCTCGAGCCGGTTTCGATATCGGTGCGCACATCGTTGAGCAGGCGCGCCACGGCGGCGTTGTCGTGACCTTTGCCGACGATGTCGAAGGCCTGCAGCAGCGGTACGCCGGCTTTCATCATGGTGGCCAGTTGCCGGGTGAACAGCGTCACGTCTTTTTCAGTGATCTTGCGACCACCGCGAAACGTCTGTTTTTTGACCTTCTTGACCAGCACACCCTGACGGCGCAGGGTCGCGGTCACCATGGCGTCGCCGGCGGCGCGCATTTCACCGCGCACGGTCTTGCCGTTGCGGTCTTTGCCTTCCCACTGGAAAATAAATTCCCTGGTGGTGTTTTTCTTGGCCGGATTTGCCGTTGCCATCGATGATTCTCCTCAGTCCAGACCGGTGGGTCGCGGTGCGTGCCGGAAAGCGCGCGCCGTGCCCGTTGGATACCTCAGGCGTCTCCCGCCAGTCGGGTTCAGATGCATGTTATTCATTGGTGACCGCGAGCACTTCTTCGAGCGTGGTGACGCCCTGCTTGACCTTTTGCAGGCCCGACTTGCGCAAATCGTGGACCCCTTCGCGCGCCGCCTGGGCGGCGATGTCGAGCGCGTTGCCGCCATTGAGGATGATCTGCTGAATGGCCTCGGTGATGGGCATAACCTGATAGATGCCGGTACGCCCCTTGTAGCCCGAGCCGGCGCAGCGCTCACAGCCGACTTTGCGGTAAGGCCGCCAGGAGCCGTCGAGATCGTCGGCCTTGAAGCCCGCCTCGAGCATCGCATGTTTGGGTGCGTCGAAGGGTTCTTTGCAGATACATAATTTGCGCGCCAGACGCTGGGCGGTGATCAGGATGACGCTCGAGGCGATGTTGAAGCCGGGCACGCCCATGTTCATCAGGCGCGTCAGGGTGGTCGGCGCATCGTTGGTGTGCAGGGTCGAGAACACCAGATGGCCTGTTTGCGCCGCCTTGACAGCGATGTCGGCGGTTTCGAGGTCGCGGATTTCGCCGACCATCAGCACGTCCGGATCCTGACGCAGGAATGAACGCAGCGCCATGGCGAAGGTCAGCCCGGCTTTTTCGTTCAGGTTCACCTGGTTGATGCCGGCGAGCTGGATTTCAGCCGGATCTTCGGCGGTGGAGATGTTGATGCCCGGCTCGTTGAGCACGTTCAGGCAGCTGTAGAGCGACACCGTCTTGCCTGAGCCGGTCGGGCCGGTTACCAGAATCATGCCGTAGGGCCGGCCGATGGCGGCCATGAGGGTGTCGCGCTGTGCCGGCTCGTAACCGAGCGATTCAACGCCCAGCTTGGCCTGCGAGGCGTCGAGAATCCGCATGACGATCTTTTCGCCAAACAGGGTCGGCAGGGTCGAGACGCGAAAATCGATGGCGCGGCTATTGGAGAGCACCAGTTTCATGCGACCGTCCTGCGGCACGCGTTTTTCGGAGATGTCCAGACGCGAGATCACCTTGATGCGCGAGGCCAGCTTGTCCTTGATGGCCAGCGGTGGCTGGGCGATTTCGCGCAGCACGCCATCGACGCGAAAGCGGATGCGGTAGAATTTTTCGTAGGGCTCGAGGTGAATGTCCGAGGCGCCTTCATTGATGGCGTCCATCAGGACTTTCTGCAGGAAACGCACCACCGGCGCGTCGTCGATGTCGGGCGTGCTGGCCGCCTCGGTCGTGGTGGCCGCCGCCATGGCGTCATCAAAATCGAGGTTGATGTCGTCGCCGACGAGGTCGTTGAGGGTGGCTTCAGTGGTCTGACCGAGGGATTCGGCCAGTGCTATGAGCTTGTCGTACTCGGCGACCACCGGCTCGACGAGCAGCTGGGTCTGGAACTTGATCTGGTCGATCGCCTGGAAGTTGGTGGGGTCGGACACCGCGACGGTCAGCTTGTTGCCGCGCTTGTGCAAGCCGACGATTTTCAGGTTGTGGGTGAGCTTCTTGTCGATCAGGCCGGCTTGCAGCTGGGCGGGGTCAAAACTGCCCAGATCGACCAGCGGCAGGCCGAAGATCTGCGCCGTGACCGTGGCCAGATCGCGCGCCGACATGGTTTTGGTGGCCAGGACCTGCTCGATGAAACTGGTATTTGCAGCGACTGCCGCTTTGGCAAGGGTATCGGCCTGGTCAAGCCGCAGCTTGCTGTTTTGAACGAGCGCCCGCGCAAGGCCTGACAAGGCCGACGTGCCGGAAATTGTGCTGTTTGTGAGTTCGGCCATTAAGAAAAATTTGCCTGCAGCAGGATAAACGTGATCTGGACGCGCGTCTGACCGGCCCGCACTCTGACGCAGCCGGCTTCGGTTGATATCGAAACTGTTTCCGATGATGCCGATAGAGTCCTGTTTTGTAAAGGCATTCCCTGATTGTCGCGAGGGTTCGTTGTGTGCGCGTCGATTTGGCGACCCTGTATTGCGCCTGTTTCCGAGGCGGTGAGGCCGGCGATCCCCCTGTTTACGGGATCAGCGCGCCTGCCGCACCCTCATGGGGCGTCAGTCTGGTGAGTTTGACGACCTTGACGGCCTGATGGTCGACCTGGACGATTTCGATGGCGCAATCGCCAATGCGCAGACTCAGGTTGGCTTCGGGGATGTCCTGCAGTTCCTCGAGGATCAGACCGTTGAGCGTGGTCGGACCGACCAGCGGCAGATCGAGTCCAAGACGGCGATTGAGTTCCCGCAAGGCGATCGAACCTTCGACGGTGACCTCGCCGGCCGGGTTCCAGTGCAGGGTACTGTCGCCGCGCGGCATGGAGGTGGTGAACTCGCCAATCATTTCCTCGATGATGTCCTCCAGCGTGACCACGCCGATCATCTCGCCGTATTCGTCGACCACGACGCCCATGCGCTGGCGGTTTTCCTGGAAATATTGCAGCTGTTGCAGCACGGGCGTGCTGCTCGGGATGAAATAGGCTTCGTTGAGGGCGTCGCGCAGGCCCTGATGGGTCAGCGGACCTTCGGCCAGCAGCGCCAGGCATTTGCGCACGTGCAAAATGCCGACGATGTTGTTGATTTCGCCCTCATAAACCGGCAGCTTGTTGTGATAGCTGGTCGACAGTTCACCGGTGATCACTTCGATGGGCTCGTTCAGGTTGAGCGCTTCCACCTGAGGCCGGGGAATCATGACGTCATGCACCGCGATTTCGCCCAGTTCAAACAGATTGAGCAGGATGCTGTGGTGTTTTTTCGGGATGTACTGGCCGTTTTCGAGCACCAGCACGCGCAGATCTTCCTGCGACAGGCGGTTGGCGTCATCGTTTTGCGTCTTGATGTGAAAGGGCCGCAGCAGCAGTCCGGTGAACAGATTGACGAACCACACCGCTGGCGTAAACAGGCGCGCCAGCGGCCGCAGCACGAAGGCCAGTCGCAGCGCGATGCGTTCCGGGAAGGTCGCGCCGATCACCTTGGGCGTGATTTCGGCAAAGACGATGATCAGAAAGGCAATCAGGGTGGTGGCGAAAAACAGCACCGAGTCATCATTGCCAAAACGCGAAATGGCAATCGCCGTCACCAGCGACGAGGCGGCGGCATTGATCAGATTGTTGCCAATCAGGATCATGCCGAGCAGTTTTTCGGTGTGGTTGAGCATCTCGCCGGCCAGAATGGCGCCGCGCTTGCCCTGCTTGATGAGGGTTTTGAGCCGATAGCGGTTGAGCGCCATCATGCTGGTTTCGGCAATGGAGAAAAAGGCCGACAGCAGAATCAGCACGCCCAGAATAGTGAGCTGCGCCCACAAGGGGATGTCGTTCACGGCGGGTTCAGGAAGAGTTGGGGGGACGGCATGCCAGCCTGCCAGAATGGCACGCTCGGGCGGTCGGGTCAAAGTGTAGCACCGCAAATGACAAAGGGTCAGGTTGATCACCTGACCCTTTGTTTGTCTTGGTCGGGGCGAGAGGATTCGAACCTCCGACTCCTGCGTCCCGAACGCAGTACTCTACCAGGCTGAGCTACGCCCCGAATTTTCGATGGATTGAGCTTTGTTGACGGCCTTGATTCAGGATCAAAAGCCTCGGTCAATCGCGAAAGCGGATAATTCTATCAGAGATTGTTTATATACCGAATCGGGCAGACCGATAATGGCCGCACAGGCCGCGTCAGACTCGCGTTTTGCCTCCTGCCGGACGTAATCGAGAGCGCCGGACTGCAGGATTTCAGTCTGCAGCCGCTCAAGGTCACCGCTGCCACTGCTTTGCGTGATGGCGTTGCGCACCAGTTCGCGCTGTTCGGCATTGCCGCGTTCGAGCAGATAGATCAGGGGCAGGGTCGGCTTGCCCTCGCGCAGGTCATCGCCGACATTTTTGCCGATCTCGGCGGTGTCGCCGGAATAGTCGAGCATGTCGTCGATCAGCTGGAATGCCGTGCCGATGCGCCGGCCGTACTCGGCGCATTGTTCTTCGCAGGTCTCGTCCACGCCGGCCAGGATGGCCGCAATGCGCGCCGAGGCTTCAAACAGTTTGGCCGTCTTGTAACGGATGACCTGCAGGTAACGCGCCTCGGTAACATCCGGGTCGTTGATGTTGAGCAACTGCAATACTTCGCCCTCGGCGATGACGTTGGTGGCATCGGCCAGCGTGCGCATGATGCGCATGTCACCCGCTTCGACCATCATCTGGAAGGCGCGCGAATAGAGAAAGTCGCCCACCAGCACGCTGGCGGCATTGCCAAACAGGGCGTTGGCGGTGGCGCGACCGCGGCGCAGGTTGGATTCATCGACCACATCGTCGTGCAACAGCGTGGCGGTATGGATGAATTCGACCACCGCAGCCAGGCTCCGGTGGCGTTCGCCCCGGTAACCGAGTGCTGCGCTCATGAGCAGCACGAGCGCCGGCCGCAGGCGTTTGCCGCCGGCAGTGATGATGTATTCGGCGACCTGACTGACGAGCGCGACTTCCGAATCGAGGCGGGCGCGGATCACCTGATCCATGCCGGCCATGTCTGTGATGATCGGCGCAAGCAGGCGCCCGGTAGTAGTGTGATTGCTCAATGGCGTACTCGGCAGCGGACAGACAGGCTTGCGGTTCGCTTCGCAAATTTTATGGTTTGCAAATCGGATTTTGGGAAATTATATGCGAAGCGCCCTGCCCACCGTATGACGTGCCTGCGCAGAACTGGTGCGAGCGATGGTTTTCGGCGTAAGTTGCCAGACATCATTGACTTGGGCGGAATTTCCTTGTATCGTTCGCGGTTCTTCGCCGTGGCTTGCCGTAATTTTTCGGGCTGAACGGGGCGGAAATCATCCTTATTCCAAGAGGTCACCATGTACGCGGTCATAAAAACCGGCGGCAAGCAGTATAAAGTTGCAGCTGGCGAAAAACTTAAAATAGAACAGATACCAGCGGACGTCGGCCAGGAAATCACTCTCGACCAGGTACTTGCGGTCGGGCAGGGCGAGACCATCAGATTTGGTCAGCCGCTGATTTCCGGAGCTTCCGTTACAGCTACGGTTCTGTCCCAAGGTCGTCACGACAAAGTGAAAATTTTCAAGATGCGCCGGCGCAAGCACTATCAAAAGCACCAGGGCCATCGTCAGAATTACACGGAAGTTCGTATCGACCTCATCACAGACGCCATCGCAGCTTGAGCGACGGGAGATAAACCATGGCACACAAAAAAGCAGGTGGCAGTTCCCGTAATGGCCGCGACTCCGAATCGAAACGCCTCGGCGTCAAGGTCTTTGGCGGTCAGGGCATCAATGCTGGCGGCATCATCGTTCGTCAGCGCGGTACGCGTATGCATCCCGGTCCGAATGTCGGTCTGGGCAAGGATCACACCCTGTACGCGCTCGTCGATGGCACGGTCAATTTCGCAGTTAAGGGCCCGACCGGTCGCCACATGGTCAGCGTGGCGCCGTTTGTTGAAGTTGAAATGGCCGCTGCCTGAGTCTTGCACGATGGTTGTGGCGGCAAGCGTGTAGCAGCGTGTTGCGTTTGACCACTGATGCACAAGGCTTGCCGCGGCAAGTTTGTTTCAGAAGGCCCCGCGAATTTGCGGGGCTTTTTTAATTTCGGGCCGCTGTGTTGTTGTCTGCCCTGGCTGGCCGGCACAGCGCGTCTCCGAAGGACAAGTCATGAAATTCATCGATGAAGCAAAAATTGAAGTCATTGCCGGCGATGGCGGCAACGGCGCCGCTTCATTCCGGCGTGAAAAATTCGTGCCCTTTGGCGGTCCCGACGGCGGTGATGGCGGAC
Organism: Burkholderiales bacterium; assembly: GCA_947475815.1. Lineage (GTDB taxonomy): Bacteria > Pseudomonadota > Gammaproteobacteria > Burkholderiales > Burkholderiaceae_D > CANJOT01. Next base: position 14,920 of record CANJOT010000059.1, read on the forward strand.
GGGGTGGCAGCGTCTTCGCCGTGGCCGACCGCAATATCAATACCCTGGTTGACTACCGTTACGCCAAGACCCACAAGGCAAAAAACGGTGAGCGCGGCCGTGGCGCCGATTGTTACGGCAAGGGCGCCGAAGACGTCTATCTGCGCATGCCCGTGGGCACGGTCATCAGCGACCGCAACACCGGTGAACCGGTGGCGGATCTGTCGACTGATCGCCAGGTGGCGCTGTTGGCCCGAGGCGGCGATGGCGGCCTGGGCAATCTGCACTTCAAGTCGAGTACCAACCGCGCGCCGCGCCAGCAGACCGATGGTCACCCCGGTGAAACGCGCGAACTCAAGCTTGAACTCAAGGTGCTGGCCGACGTTGGTCTGCTGGGCATGCCCAATGCCGGCAAATCGACCTTCATCACGGCGGTGTCCAATGCCCGACCGAAGATTGCCGATTATCCCTTCACCACGCTGCACCCCAATCTGGGTGTGGTGCGGGTTGGCGCTGAACAGAGTTTTGTGATTGCCGACGTTCCCGGCCTGATCGAGGGTGCGGCCGAAGGTGCCGGCCTGGGTCATCAGTTCCTGCGCCACCTGCAGCGCACGGGTCTGCTGTTGCATATGGTCGATTTCGCACCCTTCGAGGAGGCCGAGGACGTCCTCAAGAAGCCGCTGCAGGAAGCCAAGGCGATCGTCAAGGAACTGAAAAAGTACGATGCCCTGCTGGCCGCCAAGCCGCGCTGGCTGGTGCTCAACAAGCTGGATGTCGTGCCGGCCGAAGAACGTGCTGCGCGGGTCAGCGAGTTTGTGCGCCGGCTGCGCTGGAAGGGTCCGGTGTTCGAGGTCTCGGCGCTGAATCATGACGGCTGTGCCGGCCTGACGCGCGCCATCGCCGACTACCTCCAGCAGCACCACCGTGCGGTGGCCCCCGAGCTGATCGACAGCCCGGTCGCCGATGTGGTGAGCGTCGAGGCTGATGATCCGCGTTTCATGAAGCGTCCCGAGCCCAAAATCAAATCCTGAACCCAATTTCCGGCCCAGCACCCATGTCTTCAGTCCTGCAGGAAGCGCGGCGCATTGTCGTCAAGGTAGGCAGTACCCTGGTCACCAATGATGGCCGTGGTCTGGATCGCGCCGCCATCGAGCGGTGGGCGGCGCAGCTGGCGGCCCTGCGCGGCATGGGCAAGCAGGTGGTGCTGGTCAGCTCCGGTGCCATCGCGGAAGGCATGCAGCGCCTGGGCTGGAGTCGCCGGCCACGCGAGATTCACGAGTTGCAGGCCGCGGCGGCGGTCGGCCAGATGGGTCTGGCGCAGGTCTATGAATCGGGTTTCGCCAAACACGGCATCGGCACCGCACAAATCCTGCTGACCCACGCCGACCTGGCCGACCGCGTGCGTTACCTCAACGCGCGCTCGACGCTGTTCACGCTGATGAATCTGGGCATTGTGCCGGTCATCAATGAAAACGACACCGTTGTCACCGATGAAATCAAGTTTGGCGATAACGACACGCTGGCTTCGCTGGTCACCAACCTGATCGAGGGTGACGCCCTGGTGATTCTGACCGACCAGCCCGGCCTGTATACCGCCGATCCGCGCAAGGATCCGCAGGCCACGCTGGTGACCGACGGGCGTGCCGGTGATCTCACGCTCGAAGCGATGGCCGGCGGCGCCGGCAGCAGTCTGGGCCGGGGGGGCATGCTGACCAAGATCATCGCCGCCAAACGTGCGGCGACCAGTGGCGCACACACTATTATCGCTTCGGGCCGTGAACCCGATGTACTGGTGCGTCTGGCGCGTGGCGAGGCCATAGGCACGCAACTGGTGGCGCCCGTGGCCACCCTGTCGGCGCGCAAACAATGGATGGCTGACCACCTGCAGTTGGCCGGACAGCTGGTGCTCGATGAGGGCGCGGCGCGCGCCCTGGCATCGGGCGGCAAGAGTCTGCTGCCCATCGGTGTGCTCGAAGTGACCGGTGAATTCGGCCGCGGTGAAGTGGTCTCCTGCCTCGA
>CANJOT010000060.1 GCA_947475815.1 Burkholderiales bacterium
CCTTGAATTCATCCTCGAACTCACCCTTCAACTCACCCTGCAGACTACCATGACCCCACCCGACCTGACCGCCGTCCGTGCCGACCTTGCCGCCTCCGGCGTGCTGCGTGTGGGCCTGAATCTGTCCAACTTCCTGCTGGTCGGTACCGACCCGGCCACCGGCGCGTATCGCGGCATCGTCATCGATCTGGCGCGCGAACTGGCCCGGCGCCTGGGCGTGCCGGTCGAATTCACCGGCTATCCGAGTCCGGGCAAGGTCACCGAGGGCGCCAGAGATGGCGCCTGGGATGTGGCCTTCATTGCCGTCGAACCGGCGCGCGCCGCAGAGATCAGCTTTTCGTCACCGTACGTCGAGATCCAGTCGACCTATCTGGTGCTGGCCGACTCGCCGTTCCAGACCATCACCGACATCGACCGCCCGGGCGTGCGCGTCGCGGTCAGCGCCACCAGCGCCTACGACCTTTACCTAACGCGCACCCTGCAGCACGCGCAACTGGTACGCGCAGCCGGCATCGACGCCTCGTATGACCTGTTCGTCAGTGAAAAACTTGATGTGCTCGCCGGACTGCGGCCGCGACTGGAGAAAGATGTGCTGCGCCTGCCGGGCGCGCGCGTGCTCGAAGGCGGCTTCACCTCGGTGCAACAGGCGATCGGCACACCACGCAAGAACGCGGCCGGCGCCGCCTTTCTGCAGCAATACGCCGCCGACATCAAGGCCTCCGGCCTGGTGGCCCGGGTGATTGCCGCAAACCGCATCGAGGGCGTCACCGTCGCCGCCTGAACCGGCGGCCAGCGCCACCTACCAGCCGATATTGCTGCCGCGCGGCAGGACTTCGCTGCCGATGCGCTGCATCGCCCAGCCACTGCCGGCCGGTTCGAACAACAGCGGCGTGGCATTGCGGATCATGCCCTCTTCCAGTTTCAGCCCGAGACTGTAGGCCAGCACATACAGGGTGCCGCCGTGGGCAATCACCACCGTTGGCCGGCTGTCTTGCAGCGCCGCCGTCAGGCCTGCCTGGGTGCGCACCAGAAACTGGTCGACCGTTTCGCCGTTTGGCGGGTCGGCAGCCCAGTCCAGATCGCGCGAAGAGCTGCCGATCAGATCGCCAAAAGAACGTTCGCGCAGCAGCGGCTCGGCCAGCGCTTCGATGCCCAGCGCCGCCGAAACGATCCCGGCCGTTTGCCAGGCCCGCTGCACCGTGCTGGCGACAATGCGCTGGGCGCCACTGCCACCGAGCAGGTCGGCAACCTGATGCGCCTGCTCGATACCGGTTTCATTCAGTTCGATGCCAGCGTGCTGCAGGATGCGCTGGAAATTACCGGCGGTTTCCCCGTGGCGGACAAAAATGAAACGCCGTGCTGGCAGGACCAGGGGGCGTTCGGCCGCCTTGCTCTGCAATACACCCAAACCGTGGCGCCCGGTACGCGCCGTGAAAGCGGAGGCACCCGCCTCATTGGCGGCATTTCGATTTGAATCGGTAGACATTGGAATTATTGTCATTCATCATGGCACTTTAATTTTATTAATATTTGTTATCAAATCTGGTGAACCAAGTCTGCAGTGCTCTGTCACAGCCCTGCTGTCCGGTGACACCAGAACGCGCTCACAAGCAAGCTCGCAGGTCAAAGCAGACGTGCCCAATCCATAAGCAGACAACAACACCCCCAAGCGAATGATAAAGGAGATCAGATGCGCGAACAGATTCAGTGCAAAACCCTGACCACGTGGTCGGCCCTGACAGCCCTGGCCCTCGCCTGTGGCCCGCTGGCGGCCTCGGCCGTTGAGCAAGCCGCCGGCGTGCTGCGCCGCGCCAACGTTGCCATGGGTGCCGAAGGTTTGCAGTCGCTGCGCTACACCGCCGACGGCATTGGTTATACCTTCGGGCAGGCCTACGTTCCCGGACAGGCATGGCCGAAAATCGACATCCAGGAACAAACCCGCGTCATCAACTATGACAGCGGATCGATGCGTGAGGACATCGCCTTTTCACGCGGCGAACTCAAGGGCGGCGGGGGTTATCCGGCCAGCGGCCAAGTGCGCAACACCGGTCTGGTGGGCGGCGGTTATGCCTGGAACATCGCCGGTGGCAACGCCAGCCTGAACACGCGCGCGCTGGCCGACCGCACCCACCAGCTGTGGGTCACGCCGCAGGGCATCATCAAGGCGGCGATGCGCAACAACGCCACCCTGACCTGGACCACGCGCGACGGCAAGAACATCGCCCTGGTGAGTTTCACCGAGCCGGGCAAGTTCAGCGCCACCGCGCACATCAACGAAGCCTATCTGGTGGAAAAAATCGAGTCGGTGTTTCCGGACGCGGTGATGGGCGACACCCGCAGTGTCACCACCTTCTCGGGTTACCGGGACATCGCCGGCATCCAGTTCCCGGCGAAGATCGAACAGTCCCAGGGCGGCTTTCCGGTGCTGGCGGTCAACGTCAAGACCGTCGAGCGCAACGTCGCTGCCGACATGCCGGTGCCTGACGCCGTGCGCGCACCCTACGTCGAACGGGTCACGGCCGACAAGGTCGCCGATGGCGTGTGGTTCCTCGCAGGCGGCTCGCACAACAGTGTGCTCATCGAGATGAAAGACCACCTCATTCTGGTGGAATCGCCGCTGGGCGACGTGCGGGCCAGCGCTGTCATCGAACAGGCGAAAAAGCTCGTGCCGGGCAAACCGCTAACCACCCTGATCAACTCCCACAATCACTTTGACCATTCAGGCGGCGTGCGCGCGGCCGTGGCAAACGGACTCAAGGTGGTGACTCAGGCAAAAAACAAGGCGTACTTCGAAAAAACCTTTGCCACTGCCAACAGCATCGCTCCCGATCTGCTGGCCAAATCGGGCAAGAAAGCACGCTTTCAGGGCTATGAAGACAAGCTGGTGTTAAAGGATGCCACGCGCACCCTCGAAATCCACCACATCCTGGGCAACAATCACAGCGAAACCTTCGCCATGGTCTACCTGCCCAAGGAAAAGCTGCTCATCGAAGCCGATGCCTTCACGCCCGGCGCGCCCAATGCGCCGGCACCGGCCACGGCCAATGCTGCGACGGTGAATCTGGTTGAGAATGTCCACAAGCTCAACCTCGCCGTGGAACGCATTCAGCCCCTGCATGGCCGGGTGGTATCGGTGGCGGAGATGTACACCGCCGCCAAGATGAACCCGCGCTAAACGCGCGGTCGTTTCAGGCAGCAGCCTCGGCGCGTGGCCGCAGTTCCGGCCCGCGCCGATGGTTCCAGGCCAGTGACAACGCGCCGGCGGCGATCAGCAGCAGCGCTGCCAGTGCCGACAGCAATCCGCTGATTTCGGTTTCCTTGCGCTCCATCGCAAAACGCGCACTCAGGGTCTCGTAGATCTTGCTCAAGTCAGCCCCGGTGCTGGCGGCGAAATATTCACCGCCCGTGATGCCAGCCACCTGCTTGAGGGTTTTTTCATCAATCGTCGCCCAGAACGACCAACCTTCCATGCCCGGGATCACGCCGCCGCCGGGCGTGCCGAAACCGACGGTATAAACCCGCACGCCGCGATCGGCCGCCATCTTTGCGGCCTCGAGCGGATCCGGCCCGGTGGTTCGCCGGCCGTCCGTGAGCAGAATGATGCCGCCACTGGTGAATGAGCCCGGCGCGACCGGCTTGAAGGGTTTCTTCTCGGCTTTTTCCTTGCGCGTCTGATCGAGCGACGACGGCCCGTTGGTGCGCCCCCCGCCCCAGCGGTTGTTGTAGATGGCCTGTTCAAGGTCAATGCCATCGTCGGGAAACAGCGTCGCCAGTGCCAGCATCAGGCCGCTACCGGTGGCCGTGCCACGCTGCAGCGAGAAACGGTCGATGGCCGCAGTCAACTCTTCGCGATTGTCGGTCGGGGTCTGCACCACGAAGGCGGTGCCGGCGAACGACACGATGCCCAGACGCACGGCGCGCGGCAGATCCTTGACAAATGAAGTCGCGGCCGCTTGCGCAGCGGCAATACGGCTCGGCTGCACGTCGGTGGCCAGCATGCTGCGCGACACGTCCATGGCCAGCACCAGGGTCATGTATTCCGAGGGCAGCAGCATCACGGCCGTCGGTCGCGCCATGGCGAAGATGGCGGCTGTCATGGCCATCAGGAAAAGGGCAGGCGGCAGGTGCCGCCGGATCGACTGGCCGGGCGTGATGGCATCGCGCACCAGCATCAGGCTGGCATACCGCACGGCAGCCTTTTTTCTGCGTCGCAACACGAGCAGGTAGGCACCAATCAGGAGCGGGATGAACAACAGCAACCAGAGCAGGGACGGCCAGATAAACTGCATCGTTATTCCTTTTCCGTGCCGGCAGCAACAAGCCTGCCAGCGTGTGTCCGCCAGCGCGCGCAACCCGTGCGCGCTACAAGTACGCCATCCATACTGCGCGACCATCGGATCATGGCTGGCACACTTCGTGATTGTTTGGTGAAACTGTATCACTTTCATTACGGGTGAACAGAACTTGCGCGAATAATATTTGTCATTCACGCGACAAATGAGCTTCGAGCAAAGATGCGTCTCATGCGTAATCCGCTCAACCGTGTTAACTTGCGTTTAGCCGCAGCGGCAACAATTGGACGATCAAGCCGATGAAGAGAGCAGCCCTGTACAGCAGCACCATCCGGTCGCGCAAGCCAACCGGGGCGCCGCTCGTCCAGCCTGACTCGCGCACGCCCGCCGGGGCGCACACGGCGGCGGCCGAGCCGCCGGGGCCTCCCCCAAAAATGCCGGGCCGTCTGCGCCGCATGGGCGGCTTCCTGAAACGCCACGACCGGCCCATCCTGTTCCTGCTTGGCCTGGCGATCGCGCTGGGTGTGGTACTGGGCCGCGACGCCATGCGCCCGCCACCTGACGAACTCAGCCAGGAAGACATCGACGCCGCGGTGCTGCATACCCTCGAGAACAAAGCGCTGCCCTCGCGCGCCGCCAAGGCCTCCGAATCGGTGCGCGAATCGGTGGTGCGCGTGCGTGGCTACGACGACAAGCTGAAAACCGCCGACAAGGAACGGGGCGTCGGCACCGGCGTGGTGATCATCGACAACGGCACCATTCTGACCAATCTGCACGTCGTCAACGGCTCAACCCGTCTGGTCGTGACCTTCTACGATGGCAGCGAATCGGAAGCCGATGTGGTCGCCCTGCAGCCCGACAATGACCTCGCCGTCATCAAGGCACGCAAGATTCCCGACGATCTGGTAGCGGCAACACTGGGCTCCTCGTCGCGCCTGCAACCCGGCGACGAAGTGGTGGCGGTCGGTTTTCCGTTCGGTATCGGGCCGTCAACCTCGGCGGGCGTGGTCTCCGGGCTGAATCGCCAGTTCCTGTCGCCGGAAGGCAAACGCAACCTGTCACGCCTGATCCAGTTTGATGCCGCTGCCAATCCGGGCAACTCGGGCGGGCCGCTGATCTCCATGGACGGTGAGGTGGTTGGCATCGTCACGGCCATCCTGAACCCGACCCAGGCGCGCACCTTCATCGGCATCGGCTTTGCGGTCACCATTGAATCGGCCGGCTCCGCGGTCGGCATACCGCCGTTCTAACCGTCACCGACGACCACTTTTCTGCACCCATTCCCCAACCGCCCGACAGCGATCGAAGACGAAAGAAAACCATGGATGACAACATCAGCAACCGCAGCGAAATTGGCGCCCTGATGGAGCGCGTGCTCTACGAAGTCAAGCGTGTCGTGGTCGGTCAGGATCATTTTCTCGAACGCGTGCTGGTCGCCATTCTGGCGCAGGGCCATTTGCTGGTCGAGGGCGTGCCGGGTCTGGCCAAGACGCTCACCGTCAAAACCCTCGCCCTGACCATCCAGGGGGCCTTCAAGCGCATCCAGTTCACGCCCGACCTGCTGCCGGCCGACCTGATCGGCACACGCATGTACAGTCAGAAGACGGGCGAGTTCAGCACGTCTCTCGGCCCGGTGTTCACCAACCTGCTGCTGGCCGACGAAATCAACCGCGCCCCGGCCAAGGTGCAAAGCGCCCTGCTCGAAGTGATGCAGGAACGCCAGGTCACCATCGCTGGCCAGACCCACAAGGTGCCCGAACCTTTTCTGGTGATGGCGACGCAAAACCCGATCGAAACCGAGGGCACCTACCCGCTGCCGGAAGCACAGGTCGACCGCTTCATGATGAAGGTGCTGATTGGCTACCCGACGGAAGAAGAGGAATATGTCATCGTCGAGCGCGTCACCGGTGCGGCGACCCATGTTGGCGCGGTCATCACCACTGAACAACTGGCGGCCCTGCAGCGCGCCTGTCGCAAGGCCTATGTCGACCCGGGCCTGATTCAATATGCCGTGCGCATGGTCGCCGCGACGCGCGATCCGGGACGCTACGGCATGCCTGAACTGGCGCGTTACATCACTTTCGGCGCCAGCCCGCGCGCCACCATCAACCTGATCGAGGGTGGCCGCGCGCTGGCTTTCCTGCGTGGCCGCGATTACGTGCTGCCCGAGGACGTGACCGACCTGGTGCCCGACGTGCTGCGCCATCGTCTGGTACTGACCTACGAAGCCCTGTCCGACGGCCAGACCGCCGACCAGATCATCCTGCGCATCATGCAGGCGGTGGGCGCACCAGACAAGCCGCTGGCGACCCACGTTCAGGTCGGCTCCGCCGCCTGAGGCCCGCATGGCCAGACTGAAAGCCGTGGCGAACACGGCCGCCGCCATCGAGGAAGAAACAAGCGCGCTGCGGGTCGACCCGGAAAGCATGCTGCGCCGCCTTGAATGGACGGTACTGCGCCGTCTTGACGGCCTGCTGCAGGGCGACTACCGCACGCTGTTTCGCGGCTCGGGCCTGGACCTGGCTGACCTGCGTGAATACCAGCCCGATGACGACGTGCGTTACATCGACTGGAACGTCACGGCACGTTTGCAGATTCCGCACATCCGCGAGTTTCAGGAAGACCGCGAAATCACGGCCTGGTTTTTGCTCGACCTGAGCGGTTCGATCGATTTCGGCTCGCGCCGGATGCGCAAGCGCACGCTGGCGGCCGAATTTGTGGCCCTGCTGTCACGCCTGCTGACCCGCTACGGCAACCGCGTCGGCGCCATTCTTTATTGCGACGGTGCGCACCTGGTGATTCCGCCGCGCAGCGGCCGGCGCCACGTGCTGCACCTGATTGATGAAATGCTGGCCTTCAAGGCCGCGCCCGATGCCGGCAGCGAAACCGACCTCAGCGGGCTGATCGGCTTTGCCCAGCCGGTCATGAAGCGCCGTTCGGTGGTGTTTCTGGTGTCCGATTTCATCAGCAAACCGGGCTGGGGCAAGGGCCTGTCGATGCTGGCGCGGCGCCATGAAGTCATTGCCGTGCGGCTCTACGACCCGCTCGAGCAGGAACTGCCCGATCTCGGCCTGATCGTCATGCAGGACGCCGAGACCGGCGAGCAGATGTTCGTCGATACCCACGACCGCAAATTCCGCCAGCGTTTTGCCACGGCGGCGGCGCAACGCGAGGAGCGCTTGCGCACCGTGCTGGGCGAATCGGGGGTCGACTGCCTGGAACTGGGTACCGACGATCCGCTCGACGAAGCGCTGCTGCAATTTACCCGTTTGCGCAAACGCCGCAGCCAGCTGGCCTCGGGTGGCGTGGCGCGGTCGGTGGCCTACGGAACACAGCCATGAAGGCCCCCCGGAAAACAACACCATGATCGCGCGCGCCTCCATTAACTTCATCTGGCCCCTCATGCTCTGGGTCCTGCTGCTGGTGCCGGTCGTCGTGCTGGTCTGGCGCCGTACCATGGCGCGGCGCGACCGCATGGCCGATCAATACGCCAGTCTCGAAATGGTCGGCACCACGCCCGGCAGAAACAGCCGCCTGCGCGGCCGCCTGCCACCACTGCTGATGCTGCTTGCGCTGGTCTTTTTTCTGCTCGCGCTGGCACGGCCCGAGGCAGCCCTGATGCTGCCCGCGCGGGTCGAATCGGTGATCCTCGCGATGGATGTGTCAGGCAGCATGCGGGCCGACGACATCAAGCCGAATCGGCTCAAGGCGGCGCAGGATGCGGCACGCACCTTCATCGGTGAGCAGCCGCGCCACGTGCGCGTCGGCCTGGTGGAAATTGCCAGTGCCGCGGCGCTGGTGCTGGCGCCAACCACCGACCGCGATGCCCTGCTCAATGCCATTGAAAAAGTGCAGTTGCAAAAAGGCACGGCGCTGGGCAGTGGCATGGTCGTGGCGCTGGCCACCCTGCTGCCCGACGCCGGCATCGACGTCGAACAACTGATCACCGGCCGGCCCACGCCAGGTTTCGGGCCACAAAAATCAGCCGAGGAAAAAGCCAAAGAAAAAGAAGCCGCCAAGCCGGTGCCACCGGGCTCCAACGGCGCTACCGCCATCGTATTGTTATCGGATGGTTCCAGCAACATCGGACCGGACCCCCTCAAGATGGCCGATCTCGCCGCCGAAAAAGGCGTCAAGGTCTACACCATTGGCATCGGTACGCCCGAGGGCTCCACCCTGAAAGCCGACGGCTGGTCGGTACGCGTGCGCCTTGATGAAGAGGTACTCAAAAAAATCGCCCTGACCACCAACGGTGATTATTTCCGCGCGGCCACGGCCCGGGAACTCAACAAGATCTACGCCAACCTGAGCACCCGGCTGGCGCTCGAAAAAGTGCAGTCTGTGGAAGTCAGCGCCCTGCTGGCCGCGCTCGGCGCTCTATTCGCGATTGTTGCAGCGCTGTTGTCGATGTTGTGGTTCAACCGCATCCTCTAGCGCAGGGTGCCCGGGTGCGCCCCTGCGTTCAGGGCGCAGGGTCGAGCAAACCCTTGGCGTGACGACGGAAGGCCTTGGGCGAAAAGCCACTCAGGCGTTTGAAAAAGCGCGTGAAATAGGCAGGGTCAGCAAAACCGAGCGAATCAGACAGCACACTCACGGTCATCGAGGTGTACACCAGGCTGCGCTTGGCCTCCAGCAGCAGCCGGACATGGATGAGTTCGAGCGCCGAGCGATTGACTGCGGCGCGGCACAGGACATTCAGATGGGCAGCGGTAATACCCAGCGCGCGCGCATACTCGGCGACCGGCCGGTGACTGCCAAAGCCGCTGTCGATCATGCGGCAAAACGCACCAAAATGACCCTGCTCATGATGGCGCGCCTGCCGCACCGGCGCAGTGCGCGCACCCAGTACCGGCGCCAGACTGGCAAGCAAGACACCCAGCAGTGATTCCAGCAGCAGTTGCCGGTGCGGCGGCGTGCCCGCATACGCCAGGGCGAGTGCGGCAAAGGTGGCCTCCAGATGGGCACAATGCCCGCCCGCGCTGGCCTCGGTCTGACGCGCCTCCTGCAAACCCGCCAGCGTATCGGCGATCGCGGCGCTGATGCGCGCCACCAGCGGATAGGCCAGCGTGATCACCAGCCCGCGGGCGCTGCTGGAAAAATCAAAACCGTGGATGCACATCTGCGGCACCAGCAGAATCTGGCCGGCGCACAGCAGACGCGACTGGTCGTCAATACGCAGGCGCGCCTCACCCTGCTGCAGATACAGAATCTGGAACAGGCCATGGTGACGGTGTGGCCGGATATGCCAATTGTGCAATTCGCTGCGCGCAGCAATCGTCTCGCAATGCACCATGTCCGGCGTCGGCCAATGATGCTCACCGTAAAGTTCGTAGACCGGTACACGGTCCGTCAGCAGGTCCATGCGGCGATCATACCGGAAATGACTGAAAATCTTCCAAAAGTACAAGAATCTGGCGATAAATCTCATTCATATCTGGGCCGTGCCGGGTAATCATGCAGGGGCGGTTCCACAACACCTCATTCGACAAGAATCATCAAGGGAGATCTTCCATGAAGACCTGCGTGGCCATCATCGGCGCCGGGCCCTCCGGCCTGCTGCTCGGACAACTGCTGCACAACCAGGGCATCAGCAACGTCATCGTCGAGGCCAAAAGCCCGGAATACGTGCTCGGCCGCATCCGTGCCGGCGTACTCGAACAGGGCATGACCGATCTGCTGCGCGAAGCCGGCGCCGGTGCGCGCATGGACCGCGAGGGTTACATCCATGAAGGCTTTTCGATTTCCTTTGCCGGCCGGCTTGAGCGCATTGACCTTAAAGGCCTGTCCGGTGGCAAGACCGTCATGGTGTACGGCCAGACCGAGGTGACGCGCGATCTGATGGATGCGCGCGCCGCGGCCGGTGCGCTCAGCATCTATGAGGCAGGCGACGTCGCGGTACACGATTTTTACACCGACCATCCGCGCGTCAGCTTCGTCAAGGACGGCGAAAAAGTCGAGCTGGAGTGCGATTACATCGCCGGCTGCGACGGTTTTCATGGCGTGACACGGCAATCAGTGCCGGCCGGTGCCATCCAGAACTTCGAACGCGTCTACCCTTTCGGCTGGCTGGGGGTGCTCTCGCGCACGCCACCGGTCGACCATGAACTGATCTACGCCAACCACGAGCGCGGTTTTGCCCTGTGCAGCATGCGCTCGGCCACCCTGAGCCGCTACTACATCCAGTGCGCCCTCGATGAAGATATCGCGAACTGGCCCGACGAACGCTTCTGGGAAGAACTCAAGGCCCGCCTGCCCGCCGACGCGGCAGCCAGACTGATCACTGGCCCATCGATTGAAAAAAGTATCGCCCCGCTGCGCAGCTTCGTCGCAGAACCTATGAAGTTTGGGAGAATGTTTTTAGTCGGCGACGCTGCCCACATCGTGCCACCCACCGGCGCGAAGGGCCTCAATCTTGCCGCCAGCGATGTCTACACCCTGTATCACGCCCTACGCCGCACCTACCATGACGGCCGTGCCGATCTGCTCGAAAAATACTCGGAAATCTGCCTGCGGCGCATCTGGAAAGCCGAGAGATTCTCGTGGTGGATGACAGGTGTACTCCACAAATTCTCTGATGATCCATTCAGTCAAAAAATGCAAGAAGCGGAACTGGACTACTACACCGGGTCCTTAGCTGGTCGTAGCACAATTGCGGAAAACTATGTAGGCTTGCCGTTTGAAGACCTCGATTAAATGTGCAGGCTAGAGTAAACCCTGATATTGTCTTGAACGTTTCTGTAGCATGGTTCGTGCTTGCAAGAATTGCGATGCCGGGCGCGCCGGATCGGTGCGTACGGCTATGCATCCATTTCCGCAGTAGGAGAATTCATGAAAAACACCTCGAAGCTAAAAACCCTTGGATCCATCGGTGCTGCCTGCGTACTGTTGATGGGTGCATCGTCGGCCTTTGCCGGCAAAACCCTCGACGCCATCAAGGCCCGCGGGCAGGTTGTCTGCGGCGTCAACGTCGGTCTGGCTGGTTTCGCCGCCGCCGACAGCCAGGGCAAATGGACCGGCATTGACGTCGATGCCTGCCGCGCCATCGCGGCGGCCGTGCTGTCCGACCCGGAAAAAGTCAAGTTCGTGCCGCTCAATGCACAGCAGCGTTTCACCGCCCTGCAATCCGGCGAAGTCGACATTCTGTCGCGCAACACCACCTGGACCCTGACACGCGATGCCTCGCTCGGGCTCTCCTTCGTGGGCGTGACCTATTACGACGGCCAGGGCTTCATGGTGCCCAAGCGTCTCAAGATTACCAGCCCCAAGCAGTTGCGCAACGCCTCGATCTGCGTGCAGTCAGGCACCACCACCGAAAAGAACCTGACCGACTACTTCAAGTCGATCAACGTGCCCATCAAGCCGGTTGTGTTTGAAAGTCTCGAAGCCTCGGTCAAGGCCTTCTTCTCGGGTCGCTGCCAGGCCTACACCACCGACGCCTCGGGCATGGCCGCCATCCGTTCGAAAGACGCACCCAAGCCGGAAGATTACGTCATCCTGCCCGACCTGATCTCCAAGGAACCGCTCGGACCGGTCGTACGCCGCGGCGACGACGAGTGGTTTGCCATCGCCAAGTGGGTCGGTTATGCCCTGCTCGAGGCCGAAGAATACGGCGTCAACAAGGCCAATATCGACCAGATGAAGACCAACACCAATCCGGCCATCCAGCGCCTTCTGGGTACCAGTGACGACATGGGCAAGCTGCTCGGCCTGGATCGCGAATGGGCCATCCGCGCCGTCAAGGCAGTGGGCAACTACGGTGAAATGTTCGAACGCAACGTTGGCTCGGGCTCGCCGCTCAAGCTGCCGCGCGGCCTGAACAATCTCTGGAACAAGGGCGGCATGATGTATGCCCCACCGATTCGCTGATCACCTCAACGCTGTTGCAAACACGTCCGGGTCGTTAGCGCGGCCCGGACAAAGACCCCGACCATGAGCAAAGAATCCAAATCCGTCCCCGGACGCGACTGGTCCTGGCGTAGCCGTGCTCTGCGCGGACTGCTCTACCAGGCCATCGCCGTCGCACTGCTGGCCGCACTGATCTGGTATCTGGCCTCGAACACGCTGACCAACATGCGTGTACGCGGCATCCAGAGCGGTTTCGACTTCCTCAACAGCCCGGCTGGTTTCCAGATCGGTGAGAGCCTGTTCGACTTTGATTCCAACCAGACCTATGGCATCGCCTTTCTGATTGGCCTGACCAACACCCTGCGCGTGGCGCTGGTGGGCATCTTCTTCACGACCCTGCTGGGCATCCTGCTCGGCGTCGGTCAACTGTCGCGCAACTTCCTGGTGCGCGCCCTGTGCCGGGTCTATGTGGAAGTGTTCCGCAACATCCCGCTGCTGCTGCAACTGTTCATCTGGTACATCATCTTCACCCAGTTCCTGCCGGCCAATTCCGAGCCCTTGCATCCTGTGCCCTGGGTGTTCTTAAGCCAGAATGGTCTGCAATATCCCATCCCATCCTGGGAATTCGGCCACCTGCTGTCCTTGCTCGGTCTGATCGCTGGCGTCATTGCCGCGTGGATGTACAAACGCGCGGCCATCCGCCACCTTGAGTTGACCGGCCGCATCCGGCCACTGCTCTGGCCTGCGCTCGCACTGATCATCGGCGGCGCCGTGCTCGGCTGGCTGATCGGCGGCGCGCCCAATGAAGTGTGGGTGCCCGAGCCGGGCGAGTTCACCATCGCCGGCGGCGGTGCCATCACGCCGGAATACATGACCCTGCTGCTCGGCCTGACGCTCTATACCGCCTCGTTCGTGGCCGAGATCGTCCGCGGCGGCATTCAATCCGTCTCGGTCGGCCAGACCGAAGCCAGCTCGGCGCTGGGACTGTCGCGCACCCAGAGCCTGCGTCTGGTACTGCTGCCGCAGGCTCTGCGCGTCATCATCCCGCCCATGACCAGCCAGTACCTCAACCTGACGAAAAACTCCTCGCTGGCGGTGGTGATCGGTTACCCCGATCTGGTCTCGATCTCCAACACCTCCCTCAACCAGACCGGCCGGGCGGTCGAATGCATCGCCGTCATCATGGCGGTCTATCTGGCGATCTCGCTGGCCACCGCCGGCCTCATGAACCTCTACAACCGCAAGGTTGCCATCAAGGAACGTTGAGCGACCATCATGGCCAATATTGCCCTCGACACCTTCAAGCCGGTTGAAGCCCGCCTGCCGCCGCGGCACCAGATCGGCGCCCTCGCATGGCTGCAGGAAAACCTGTTTTACAGCAAGGCCAGCGCCGTGCTCACCGTGGTGGTGAGTCTGGCCCTCGTGTATGTCTTCGTGAATGTGTTTGAATGGGGCATCCTCAACGCAGTCTGGCGGGCCGACAATACCGCCTGCCGCGCGCTCGAGCATTCCGGTGCCTGCTGGGGCGTCATCAACGAAAAATACCGGCTCATCCTGTTCGGGCGCTACCCTTTCGAGCAGCAATGGCGTCCGCTGGCGGGCACCCTCTTGTTACTGGCGCTGATTGGCTACAGCGCCTGGCCGGGATCGTGGCGCCGGCGGCTGGGCGCCGACTGGGTCTGCGCACTGGCGGTGTTTTTCATCCTGATGCGCGGGGGCCCCTTCGGCCTCACCTATGTTGAAACAGCGCGCTGGGGTGGCCTGCCGCTGACGCTGTTGCTGTCGCTGGTCGGCATCGTGGCCGCGTTCCCGCTGGCCATCCTGCTGGCGCTGGGCCGGCGCTCCGATCTGCCGGGCATCCGCAGCATCTGCATCGTGTTCATCGAACTGGTACGCGGTGTGCCCCTGATCTCGGTGCTGTTCATGGCCTCGTTCATGTTCCCGCTGTTCATGCCGGCGGGCGTGACCATCGACGTCATGCTGCGCGTGGTGGTTGGCATTACCCTGTTCACGGCGGCGTATCTGGCCGAAGTGATCCGCGGCGGACTGCAGGCCGTGCCAAAGGGTCAGATCGAGGCGGCCGCAACGCTTGGCCTGAACTACTGGCAAACCCAGTTCAAGATCGTCCTGCCCCAGGCACTGCGCATGGTGGTGCCGGCCATCGTCAGCACCTTTATCGGCACGTTCAAGGACACCTCGCTGGTCACGGCGGTGAGCCTGTATGAACTGACCGGGGCCCTGCAACTCGCCCTCGGCGACGCCGACTGGCGCGTGTTTTACCTTGAAGGGTATTTCTTCATCGCCGCCATTTATTTTGCCTGCTGTTTTTCAATGTCCCGCTACAGCCGCTGGGTGGAAGCACGTCTGTATACCGGCACAAAGCGCAATTAACGAGAGTCCCATGACATCCCCCATCATCAGTTTCGAGAAGGTCAACAAGTGGTACGGCCAGTTTCATGTGCTGCGCGACATCGACCTCGACGTGGCTCCGGGCGAGCGCATCGTCATCTGCGGCCCGTCGGGTTCGGGCAAGTCGACCCTGATCCGCTGCATCAACCGGCTCGAAGAACACCAGCAGGGCAAGATCACGGTCGACGGCATCGAATTGCGTGACGACATCAAGGCCATCGAGCAGGTGCGCAAGCAGGTGGGCATGGTGTTCCAGCAGTTCAACCTGTTCCCGCACTTGACGGTGCTTGAGAATCTCACGCTGGCGCCGATGTGGGTCGGCAAGCTGCCCAAGGCCGAGGCCGAGGAGCGCGCCATGACGCAACTCAAGCGCGTGCGCATTGCCGAGCAGGCGCTGAAATATCCGTTGCAGTTGTCCGGCGGTCAGCAACAGCGCGTGGCCATCGCCCGCGCACTCTGCCTGACGCCGCGCATCATGCTGTTTGACGAGCCCACCTCGGCGCTTGACCCGGAAATGATTAAGGAAGTGCTCGACGTCATGATTGAACTGGCCGGCCAGGGCATCACCATGTTGTGCGTGACGCACGAAATGGGTTTTGCCAAGTCAGCGGCTGACCGGGTGATATTCATGGACGAGGGTCAGATCGTTGAGCAGGCCCCTCCAAAGGAATTTTTCAGCAATCACAGGAACGTGCGCACGCGCGATTTTCTCTCGAAAATTATCAGCCACTAAAGCGCGCGGGCCCTGCCGCAAGGCGGTCCCGGCGCAGGCTTTCGATCCGCGCTCGGCTTGCGCTCGGGCGAGCCTCAGGGGCGGTCGTTGCGCCGTTCAGATGCCGGCATACCACTGGTACGCCGCCACATCTTCCCAGTAGCCACCCCGACCCCCACGAATTTTTTCGTAGCCATCGACAAACTCGATGCGCATCAGATATTTAGCATGTTTATAACCGAGCTGGCGCTCGACCCGCAGACGCAGCGGCGCGCCATTGGCCACTGGCAGCGTTGCGCCGTTGAGCTCGTAGGCCAGCAGGGTTTGGGCATGGTAGGCATCGTCCATGTCGATGCTTTCGTAATAGAGCGTCGTGCCGTCGGCCTCCATCGGGTCAGCGCAATGAAACACCGCATAACGCGCCGCTTCGGTTGGTCTGGCCAGGGCGAGCACCTCGCGCAGGGGCACACCGGTCCATTTGCCGATGGCGCTCCAGCCTTCCACACAATCATGCCGCGTGATCTGCGTGCGACTGGGCAGGGCACGCAGTTGTGCCAGCGTCAGGCTGAGCGGCGTGGCCACCAGGCCATCGACCTTGAGCGACCAGTTGACGAACTGGCCAGCGAGCAGCTTCTGGTACTCATCACTGGCCGGATTGGCCGTGCCGTTGCTGCGAAACGTGGGCGACACATCGGCGTCGCTGAACTCCTGGGCAAGCGACTTGCGGCTCTGCAACGTGCGATGGACGGTGCGCGACAGGTCTTCGGACAGCCGCGCCGCCTGGGCAAACCAGGGCGTGCCGGCGACCCGGTCACAACCGGCCAGCATCAGGGCACCGAGGCCAGCCACCGAGCGCCGCAGGAAATGACGCTTGCTGTCTACAGGACGGCTCAATACAGGTTTATTCACGACGGTCCTCCTTGCCGGGCACGTGTACGGGTGGTGGTACGGGCTCGGGTTCTATCCTGAAATAGCCGGTGATCATGGAGCGCAGGTGATTCCACAGGCCGCTGACGATCACTTCAAACACATGGATCAGGACAAACGCGACCAATAGCCAGGCGACCACAAAATGAATGGTGCGTGCCGACTGCCGGCCACCAAACAGATCGACCCAGCCGGCCAGAACGGCATTGAGGCCGGGCGACATCGCCATGCCCATCAGCACCACCAGCGGCAGCAGGATGAATATGACCACAAGATAGGCAAGTTTCTGCAGCACGTTGTAACGCCGTGCGGCATCGCCACGTGGATGGCGCAAGCGCAGATGGTCGCGGATCGACGCGCCGATGCCGCGCAGGTCGGGCCGCGTGGGCGCGAGGTCGCGGCGCAGGTGACCACTCAACAAGGTATAGAGCACATAGAACAGGCCGTTGATGACAAACACCCAGGCAAACAGAAAATGCCAGTCCCGCGCCTGCGCCAGCGAGTATTGCGCCGGAATGGTCAGCCATGCGGGAAAGGCCACCGGATTGATCGAGCCGTCGGCCTTGCGCGACAGGCCGAGAAAACCGGTGGTATCAAAGGTCTGGCCGAAGGCGCGCACACCACCGCGCCATTGATCCTGAGGCCCCGCGGTGCTGATAAGCCCAATGCGCACCAGCGCCGGCGCGCCGGTGAACGACGACTTGCCC
>CANJOT010000061.1 GCA_947475815.1 Burkholderiales bacterium
ATTTCGTCGATGATCGCGTCACGCTGCACAGCCGGCAGGGCCGGTTCACGCAGAATGCACAGCAGGCTGCGCAGTGTGGGCACGACACGCCACATGACCTGCACCGCCCCCGGGTCCAAGGTGTTCCACAATTGTGCCAGCAGACTGGGCAGCGCCTCGGGCAAACCATCGGCACGCCAGTTCTGCAGCCAGTAGCTGATGGCGTTTTCAAACTCCACCGAAGCCAGCACACTGACCGGACTGAACGTGCTCAGCACCTGCCTCATGCCGGGGAGTTGATACCGCACACCATCGAGCAAGCCGAGAAATCCGGCTTTGTGCCGGCCATGGTCGCTCGCCGCACAGGCGGCTCGGGCCAGCAGCTCCAGGGCGCCAGGCTGGCTGACGCGCCGACCGCACAGGGCGTGCACTGCAGTCTGCAAAGCCTGCGCGTCGGTCAGGTCCGTGTCAGCCAGCATGTCTGCGAGCAGGCGCGCGCAAACGCGCGTGCCGACATGCTGGTCGACATAGCCGTGCGGCAACGGTGGCGCCGATCTGTCGCCGATGAACAGATCGATCGCGCGCATGCCGGCGCTTAGCACGGCCGGCTTCAGGCCGGCATGCATGAGCGCGCGCGTGAACCCTGCCAGATTGACGTGGTCACGATCGGGTAGACTGTCCAGGACGGCCCTGAACCCGGCCTCAAACGCTGCGACCGCAAGCGCGTCATCCTGCGCAACAGCACGCTGGCCAGCAAGCAGTTCGGCCAGCGCAACCGGCAAGGCCGGCGCGGCAGGCGATGCCAGAGCCGGCACCACCAGCCCGCCCGCACCGGCCCGCCAATCGCGCTCGGCGGCGCGTTTGTCTTCCAGACGCTGGCGGGCGAGGACCGGATCATCAGCCGGGTCGGGCGCCACACTGGCGCTGCGCTGCTGCAACGGCGCGTGCGGCAAGGGCAGCGCGGCTGGGAACCCGTGGCACTCCCGCGAGGGCACATTGCCGACTTCGCGTTTGGTGTCGCATTTGACGTCCGTGAACAGGTCGCCGGGAGCTGGATACGCCGGCCCTTTGGGCCGGGCTGCTGCGCAAGTTACATCCATGAAAAACCATCTCCTGAAATGATTTAAACATTTCCATAAATTGCTTTAAACAAGCAATTTATGGATAGTATTCAGCAGACGTATGACGTGTCAATCGGTCTTTGCCCAAGGCTGGTCCGAGGAAAATCCAATCAGGCGGGAAAAGCGCACGGGCACATCGGCTCGCGCCAGTACTTCAACCCGCGTCACGGCGTCCCGGTCAGCCACGGTGACACGACTGCGCAGACGCATGTAGCCGGCCCATGAATCGACCACATATCGTTCCACGATCAGATCGACATTCTCAAGATCATGGAACACCAGCCAGTGGCCCGCGCCATTACGGCGGCGCACCGCTTCAAGCGCAAACAGCGCGCGCAAAAATTCCTGACGGCGCTCCGGGCTGACGGCATACTCAACCTGCACCAGCACCGGGCCATCATCGGCTGCCGGCTCAACCGTATAGACCAGGTCGGAGGGCGGTTTGCCGGCGCGCACATCGGCCTCGTTGGCGAGGGTCAGTTTCCAGCGGCGCGTGCACAGGATCAGCAGCACCATCAATACCGCGGAGGCGCACAACGCGACGCGCACTCCGAAGCTCGAAGCCACCGCACCCCACAAGGCGCTGCCCAAGGCCAGACTGGCCTGCACAGCCAGAAAATTGACCGACAGCGCACGCGCCCGCACCCAGTCCGGCGCATTGCTTTGGGTCGCGGTGGCCAGCACCGACAACGCGCTCACCCATGCCATGCCGGCAACGGCCGAGGCAATCAGGGCCAGCACCAGATAGTCAGACGCCACCAGCAACACCATGGCAGCGGTCCACAACACGCTGGAGCGCACGACAATCGTATCCACCGAAAAACGTCTGAACAGGGACGGCACCGCCACGGCACAGCACACCGCCCCGATGCCAAAGCCGGTCAGCAAGGAACCATAACCGACCGCGCCCTGATGCAGCAGGTCGCGCGCGACCACCGGCAGCAAGGCCCACAGGGACGCCGAGCAAAACACAAACGCCGTCGTGCGCACCGAGAGCGCACGCATGATTTCGGAGTGGCGGAAGTAGCGCACGCCGCCCATCAGACCGGAAAATACAGTCTCGCGGGCTTTGCTTGAAGGTGGACGCGGCGGCATGCGCCAGGCCACAAACACCATCCAGCCGAATCCCACGGCTGCGGCCAGAAAGGCGCTACCCACGCCCACCCATACCGTCAACACGCCGGCCAGAGCCGGGCCGATCGAACGCGCCGAATTGTTGGCCACCGAGGCCAGCGACACGGCCGCCGGCATTTTTTCACGTGGCACCAGATCATTGACACTGGCCCACTGCGCCGGCATGAAAAAGACCACCCCCACACCGATCATGAGGGTCACCAGCAACAACAGGCCGGGGCCGAGCCAGCCGAGGAACTGTGCCAGTGCGGCCAGCAGCGCAGCACCAAACAACAGGCACTCGGTGAGCAGCATGACGCGGCGACGATCGAAAATATCGGACAGGGCACCAGCCAGCAGACCGACCAGCATGGCCGGTGCCGTCGTGGCGGTTTGCACCATGGCCACCATGAAGGCCGAGGGGGTCAGCGTCGCCATGAGCCAGGCAGCCGTGGTGGTCATCATGGCATACGCCATGGCGTGGCCCAGCGCACCGGTATAAAAATGCCGGTAAGCGGCCTCGCGCAGGGGCGAGTCGGCCAGATAGTTCAGGAACCAGTTTCTCATCGCGCCGGACAGGGGCGCGCGCCACCATGTTGCACAGTCTTCATGCACAGCACCATACCACGAGCGGCCGCTGCGCCGCCGTGCTCACCACGGGCGCACGAACATCAGTTGATCACGGCGCGGATGGCAATGGGTGCGACCGGCAGTTTGGCGGCGGTCCAGCTGTCAAAACCGCCGCGGTACCAGCGTACATCGGCATAACCGGCGCGGCGCGCACGCACGGCGGCATTGACGGCCATCCAGTTGTCGCGGCCCTTGGCGTAAAACACCAGCGTCTGCTTGCGGTCCGGGGCGAGCAGATTGAGCATGTCGACAAAGCGCTGGTTGTAAACGGCTTCGCGCTTCGGGTCGTCGAAGGCATTGCCACCGTACAGCAAGGTGTCCGAACCGGGTATGGCATTGAACTCACCGGCCCAGACATCGATCACCCGCGGTGGTAGCGCGTCTTTCAGGAGCGAGGCCAGTTCCTGGGTGGCAAGCGTGCGCACACCATCGATGGCCTGGGGCGTCATGTCCTGCAGGCGCGTCGTGCGCAACTGGTCGGCCCAGAGCGGCGCACCACCGAGTTCTTCACTGGCAAAATATTTTCCTGCCGGGGGCTTGAGCAGTTCGAGCGCTTCGCGATGCCCGGCTTCAGACTCCTCGTACAGAAAGCGCACGTCGGTATTATTGACCACACGCACCTCGCACAATGCGGGCGGCTGATCGCGCTGAAAATTGCAGGCATACAGGGCACCGACAAACGCAATCATCGGTGAATCGCGATTCGAGGTGGCCGCCAGTCCGGAATCCCCGCGACGCAGGGCGAGCGCGCGGTTTTCCGGCCGGACTGCCCAGTCGGTGACACTCTGTTTGCAGCGCTCGTTGCGGCACACCTGATCGACGAACTCGACCACATAGTCCGCCGAAGACAGCACGCTCTCAATCAGGTCGCGACCAAACAGACGCGCCTTGACGCGGAAGGTTTCCGGCAACTCCAGCCTGACCAGCTCGCTTGAGGTAATGACCCCCAGATTGAGCGCATCCTTGCCCTCGAACTCGGTGCAGTCGCGCCGCGACATGAAGCCCGACTTACAGTGAAACACGCGCGCGCGTTTGTTGCGGATCGAATCCGGGATGCGCAGATATGCACCGGTATCATCCATGTCATAGAGCGCCTTGTTGATCAGGCTGGCATCAAAGGCCGCGCCCATGCGCGCCTTATAGAAGGCGAACATCTGCGGCTGCAGTTCGGGATCGATGCGTTTCGAAATGCGCCGATGCGCGCCGTGGATGCCGATCATGGTCAGATTGGGCCGAAAGGCATCGGAAAACTGGCGCTCGCGACCGCCCAGAAACAGGATGGAGCAGGCCGACATGCAACTGCCCGCGGTGACGGTCCGGTAGCCGCGCGCGGCGATCAGCCGGGCGACTGTCATCGCCGTATACAAATCGCCGCCCGGCGAATTGACGAACACCACGGTGTCGATGCCACCTCGATTGAAAATATCGCGAAACCGCACGAAGTCTTCAGCAATCACCGGTCCGGCGGCAAACACCTGGCTGCCGTGCACTTCGATGGTCATGGCACGTGCCGATGCCATCATCGCCAGCAGCATGACCGGCAGCGCCAGCCGAAACAAATTAAAACGCCAGATGTCGGTCGCTCCACGCATGGCCGCACACTCTCGTGACTTTTGACTGGCCAATAGTTTATCGTATGGTTTGGATTCTCGAACGACAAACTGCGCAACGAATATCCATGACCGCTTCAAACCACACCACGACAGCCGTAGCGCCGGACGCGCCATGATGCGCCGGGACCTGCTCGGCTCGCCCGCCGCCGCCGGCAGCGGCGCCCGCGACATCGTCATCGGCGCCGAAACGCGCTCGGTCCACGTCACCGGCGGTGAAGTGATCAACTTCGTGGTCGGCACCACGGTCTTCAGCTGGAATTTCGATGTCGGCACGAATGTCTATTCGTTTCCGCTCAACACCGTGGCGCCCGACACCCTGCTCGCGCAGACCGTGACCGCCTACGTGGCGACCGACCCGCGCTACCTGCCCGCCCCCTGAAGGGGCTGCTAGCGCCGGTCCCAGGCCGCGGCCCCACTGCCAAAAGTGGCGGAACCTGTAATACTCCCTGCCTCAACCCGAAGCATAGACAAGCAGTCCCGCGGAGAACCGGCATGACTTCATCGACCCAGGCACCAGCCATCCCTTTTACTGCCATCGACTGTCACGCGCATGTGATGCGCACCGACGTGGCGCTGGCGGCAAACCGCCACTCCGCACCAGAACGCGATGTCACGCCCGAGGAATACCTCGCCTTGCTCGATGCCCACGGGGTGTCGCATGGTGTGCTGACGGCACCGAGCTTTTATGGCACCAACAATGCGGTCTTGCAGGAGGCGCTTGAAGCCTACCCGGCGCGTCTGCGCGGCACCGGCATCGTCGCCCCCGACATCGATCGTGCGACCCTGCTGGCCATGGACCGCGCCGGCTTCACCGGCATCCGTCTGAACTGGACCAAACGCAGCGACCTGCCCGACCTGTCGACGCCGGACTATCAAAAACTGTTCGTCACCCTGCGCGACCTCAACTGGCATGTTGAAGTGTTTCTCGAGTCCGAAAAACTGCCGGGCGTGCTGCCGCACATCTCGCGCTCGGGCGTGACCATCGTGTTTGACCATTTCGGCAATCCTGAACCGACAGACGGGGTCAACGGCGAAGGTTTCCGGCTGCTGCTGGCTGAACTCGAAAAAGGCACGGGCTGGACCAAGCTGTCGGCGCCCTACCGCCTGCGCGGCGCGCCGCCGCAACCCTATGTCGACGCGCTGCGCGCCGCCGGTGGCCTTGAACATCTGGTCTGGGCCAGTGACTGGCCCTGGGTGCAGATCGGCGATGACCTGAGCTATCAGAAATGCCTGGACTGGCTGACCGGCTGGATTCCGGACCCCGGCGAGCGGCATCAGGTCCTCGTCGACAACGCACGCACTTTATTTCGCTTCTAACGCTGGGCCATAAAAACCAGCAATGACCAGAAGTGCGTGCTGCGGAAGAATTTCCAGAAGCGGTTTACCGTTCGCGCAACTCAGGTCTTTTCAAGTATGAAAAACATCTCGCCACCACGACGGCTGAAACATTTGCGCGCCTCCCAGCGTTCAATGCGCCGACCCGTGTGGCCGTGCAGACCTTCGACATTGACCCAGCGTTCATACCCAAGGTCCTTCCACATGCCCTTGAGGCTGACATAGGCCAGACGCAGCTTGAACTGGCTGCCAAAGGCGTTCATGGTACGGATCGAGAAATGAAACTTGTGGGTCGGGTCGGCCCAGGAATCGGCATCGGTGAAATGCGGCGTAGCAATCCAGCACAAGCCACCCGGCTTGAGCAGCGCATGCACCTCATCCATCAGGCGTGGCAGCGAGGCCAGATGTTCCACCACATGATTGAGCACCACGCCATCAAAGCTGGCGCGTTCGAGCGGGTAGGGAAACTGATCGAGGTCGTGTATCAGATCAACACCCTCGGCGGCCACCAGATCGACACCAAGCGCGCCGGCGAATTTGCGCGGTCCGCAACCGAGGTCGAGCACACGCTTGCCACGCATGGACACCCCAAACTCCCGGAAAAAATCTGGAGTCCTGAACAATTTCATGACAACGCACCCCCCCACGAGCGCCGGCCGAGACCAGCAGCATCCGGACGGCGAACCGCCCGGTATTGTTTTAATGACCGGCATCCCGGTCGACTCCTGCACATTGTAAGGGCTGGATCGGCACGGAGAACGAAATTCAGAGGCATTGCCCCGGCACGCGGCGCACGCGCAACACCGCAGACGCAGGTCTGCGCAGGAGGTTTTTTTGATGCAGGGAATGTGGTGGGCGGTACAGGGATCGAACCTGTGGCTTCCACCGTGTGAAGGTGGCACTCTACCGCTGAGTTAACCGCCCGGAAGAGAGAGCCGAATTATGCCACGATTCAGGCCGCTTGCAAGTCATCCGGGGCGCTGATCTTGCGCCAGATGGTCTTGCCGCTCGAATCTTTGTCCACGCTATCCAGAACGGCCTCATGCGCCAGCAGTTCTTCGTCACTGGCGCGCAACACCCGCAGAGGCAATGCGCTCAGGTCGGAAGCACCACCCGAACTCGTGCGCCGCACCACCGGCTCGGCATCCATGACCAGGCTGTCCTGACCACGTGTCATGGCCAGATACACCTCGGCGAGCAACTCGGCGTCAAGCAGCGCACCGTGCAGGGCACGATGGGCATTGGAGATGCCGTACCGGTCGCACAGCGCGTCGAGCGAATTGCGTTTGCCCGGGTGCAGTTCACGTGCGAAGCCGAGGCTGTCGATCACATCCTGCACATGATCGGTGAACGAACCAAGATTGACGCGCCCGAGTTCGGCATCCAGAAAACCGACGTCAAAAGGGGCGTTGTGAATGATGATGACCGCGCCGGCACAGAACTCCACCAGATCGCGTGCGACCTGCGCAAACTTCGGCTTGTCGCGCAGATCATCGAGCGTGAAACCATGCACGGCGGTGGCGCCGGCATCGATTTCGCGCTCGGGATTGAGATAGGTATGGTAATGCCGCCCGGTGGTGCGCCGGTCGATCATCTCGACACAGCCGATTTCGATGACCCGATCACCCGTCCTGGCATTGAGGCCGGTGGTTTCGGTGTCCAGCACCACATAACGCTGGGCCGGTTGCATCATGTCGTCATCATGCCTGCTGATCCGGCGCATGCGGCGCGCTCGCCAGCACGGCACCGCCGTGCGCCACCTGGGCTGGTGCGGCCGACACCGCTGGCTCCTTCTTGCGATTTTCCATCATGGCCTGCAGCTTGTCGAAGTAGATATAGACGACCGGCGTCAGATACAGGGTCAGCACCTGCGAGACGATCAGTCCGCCGATCACCGCCAGACCGAGCGGTTGCCGACCCACACCGCTCGCACCCAGTGCCAGGGCAATCGGCAAGGTGCTCAGCAGCGCGGCGAAGGTCGTCATCATGATCGGCCGGAAGCGGATCATGCACGCCTCGTAAATCGCCTCGTCGGCGTGTTTGCCTTCGTTGCGCTGCAGTTCGATGGCGAAGTCGATCATCATGATGGCGTTTTTCTTGACGATACCAATCAGCATGATGATGCCAACAAAACCATACATGTCGAGCTCACGGCCAAAAATCAGCAGCGTCCCCAGCGCACCCAAAGCGGCGGTCGGCAAGCCCGACAAAATGGTGATCGGGTGGATGAAACTTTCATAGAGCACGCCAAGCACCAGATAAATCACGACGATGGCCAACACCAGCAAGGCGCCCATGCCAGCCAGTGAACTCTGGAAGGCTTGGGCCGCGCCCTGGTAACTGCCCGTCACCGTCGCCGGCACCTGCATCTCCTTGACGGCCTCGTTGATGGCGGCGATGCCTTCGGACAGTGAGGCCCCATCACGCATGTCAAACGAGATCGACACTGAGGGCAACTGGCGCAGATGGCTGATCGACAGGGGACCGACGCTGTACTTGATGTCGGCAATCGCCGACAGCGGGATCATTGTGCCTGGCTGCGAGGTGATGGTGGCCGCCGAGTTGACGCCGGCCACGCCGGCACCGGCGCGCACGTAAACCTGCCCCAATGCCGACGGATCACGGGCGTATTCAGGTGCCAGTTCGAGAATCACGAAATACTGGTTGGTCGCCGTATAGATGTTGGAGATCTGCGCCGAACTGAAGGCGCTGTTGAGCGCCGCCTGAATGGCCACCGCCGACACTCCCAGCGTGGACGCCTTGTCGCGGTTGATCTGCACGGTCACCTGCGGCCGGGCGATGGCCAGATCGGAGGTGACGTTACGCAACAGCGGCAGGGTCTTGAGCTTGGCCTCGATGCGCGGCACCCAGTCGTTCAGGTCCGATAGACTTGGCCCCTGCAGCGTGTACAGGTACTGGCTCTTGGTGATCCGGCCGCCAATACGGATGGGTGGCAGATTCTGCACATAGGCATTGATGCCCAGCAGGTTGGCCAGCTTGGGACGCAGGATGCGCACGATCTCGTCGGCCGAGGGCCGTTGATCGGCTGGCTTGAGCGAAATCGTGATGCGGCCCGAATTGAGCGCCGGGTTACCGGCGCTCGCACCGATCGAACTCATGGCCCCCGAGACATAAGGCTCACGGTTGATGATGTCCATGACCCGTGCCTGAGCGGTGGCCATGCCATCAAAGGAAATGTCCTGAGCCGCCTCGGTAATGACGATCAGCTGGCCGCTGTCGTCATTGGGCAGAAAACCCTTGGGTGTAATGTTGAACAGATGAACGGTGGCAACGACAATGCCGAGAAACACCATCATCATGGTGCGCGGCCAGGCCATCACCCAGGCCAGCGTGCGGCCGTAGAAGTTCTTGCTGCCGTTGAAACCATCTTCAATCAGGTTGTAGAGCCAGTTGTGGCGCTCGTTGGGCTGGTGCGGCTTGAGCACGCGCGCACACAACATCGGTGTGAGCGTCTGCGACACGAAGCCGGAGATCAGCACCGCGATGATGATGGTCATGGCGAATTCGCGCAGCAGGCGGCCCAGAATGCCGCCCATGAACAGCACCGGGATGAACACCGCCACCAGCGACAGCGTCATCGACAGAATGGTGAAGGTCACTTCCTGCGAGCCATCGAGCGTGGCCTGCATGGGCGTTTTGCCCATTTCAATATGGCGCGTGATGTTTTCCAGCATGACGATGGCATCGTCGACCACAAACCCCACCGCCAGTGTGAGCGCCATCATCGACAGCATGTCAATGCTGTAGCCGAGCATCTGCATGAAAGCGAACGAACCGATCACGGCAATGGGCAGCGAACAAGCCGGAATGAGAGTGGCGCGCACGCTGCGCAGGAACAGGAAAATAACCGCCACCACCAGCACCAGCGCGACGATGAGGGTTTCTTCCACATCCTTGACCGACTGACGGATGGTGATCGAGCGGTCGTAGAGCACATCAATGTTGATGCCCGGCGGTACTTCCTGGCGGAACTGTGGCAACAGGGCGGCGATATTATCAACCAGCTCCACCGTGTTGGCGCCCGGCTGGCGCTGGATGGCCAGCACGATGCCACGCTTGTCGCGGAACCAGGCCGCCACCTTGTTATCCTGCACGCCGTCAACAGCCTTGCCGACATCGCGCAGTTTCACCGGATTGCCGTTGCGATACGACACGATGACCGAGTCAAACGAGGCGGCATTGAAGAGCTGGCCGGTCGACTGCACGGCAAACAGGCGGTCCTTGCCATACAGCGTGCCGGTGGCGATGTTGCCATTGGCCTGCGACAGCGCGGTCTGGACTTCGTTGATGCCCACGCCCATCGAGGCCAGAGCCTTCGGATCGACCTGCACGCGCACGGCGTATTTCTGCTGGCCAAACACCTGCACCTGCGCCACACCATTAATAGTCGAGATGCGTTGTGCCAGATAGGTTTCGGCGTATTCGTTGACGGTCGAGATCGGCAGCGTGTCGGAGGTCAGCGCAAGGAAATAAACCGGCGCATCAGCGGGGTTGACCTTGCGAAACGACGGCGGCGCCGGCATGCCGGGTGGCAGTTGTCGCACCGCTGCCGAAATGGCTGAGTTGACGTCCTGGGCGGCGCCGTCAATGGCACGGTCGAGGTTGAACTGCAGCGTGATCTGGGTGGTGCCCTGGCCGCTTTGCGAGGTCATCGAATCGATGCCGGCAATCGCCGAGAACTGCTTTTCGAGCGGCGTGGCGACCGCGGCCGCCATGGTCTCGGGACTGGCGCCCGGCAGGGTCGCCGTCACCTGAATGGTTGGGAAATCGACGTTGGGCAGAGAATTGACCGGCATCTTGAAGAAGCCGACCAGCCCGAAAATGATAAAGGCCGCCATGACCAGCGTGGTCATGACCGGCCGTTTGATAAACGGCTCTGCGAGATTCATCGATCAGTCCTTTCCGGGAGCTTTGGACTTGCGCTTTTCTTCAGTTTTACCAGCCGGCGCGGCGCCATCGGCAGCGGCTGCGGCCTTGCCTTCGGCACCCTTTACTTCGGCACCCTTAGCTTCGGCACCCTTAGCTTCGGCACCCTTCACTTCGGCACCCTTGCCTTCAGCGCTTTTGGCCTTGGCGGCCGCTTCGGCGGTAGTGATCTTCGACCCCGCCGCCAGGCGCAACTGGCCCTGGGTGACGACGCGCTCGCCCGGCGTCAGGCCGGTGGCGATAACCGACAGGTCGCCATCGGCGCGATCGACCTTGACGATGCGCACTTCAACCGTGTTGTCTTCCTTGGCAGCAAACACAAACTGGCCGTTCGGACCGGTCTGGATGGCGATGGTCGGCACCACCACGGCCTTGGGATCATCAAACAGCTTGACGCGCACATTGGCAAACTGGCCCGGCCAGAGCGCGTTGTCCAGGTTGGCAAATTCGGCGCGTAGCTTGATCGTGCCCGTCGTCTGGTCAACGGCGTTATCGACAAACACCAGCTTGCCGACCGAGGCCTTGCCCTTCGAGTCACTCGGAATGGCTTCCACCGTCAGCGCTCCGCGACGCATATTGGTGCGCACGTCAGACAGGCGCTGCTCGGGCACGGCGAACAACACGTAGATCGGATGCACCTGGTTGATCGTGGCAATCGGATTGACGTCGGCAGCCCGGACGATGTTGCCCAGTTGCAGAAAAATCTTACCAACGTAACCCGTGATGGGCGAGCGGATGGTGGTGTACTCGACCTGCACGCGGGCGTTTTCCACCTGCGCCTCGCTGGCCTTCATGGCGGCCGCCGCCGAATCAGCATTGGCACGGAATTGCGAGTAGTTGTCGGTCGAGACGAATTTCTTGTCGAGCAACTCTTTCTGGCGAATTTCCTGGGCAGCGGCACGATCGGCCACAGCACGGTCGCGCGCCAGCGCGGCCTCGGCCAGATGCAGGGCGGCTACATAAGGACGAGAATCGATGCGAATCAGCACCGCGCCCTTCTTGACCTCCTGGCCCTCCTTGAAATTGACCTCAACGATCTGACCGTCAACACGGCCCTTGATCTGCACGAAGGTATAGGCTTCAGCCAGGCCGATGCTCTCGACGCGCACCGGCATGTTCTTCTGCTCGACCGTGGCAAGTGTGACGATTTCCGTGCCGCCGCGCGGACCACCACGGCGCCCCCCAGCGCCACCTGCTGCAGCCCCTGCAGGACCCTTCTTGGTCGCGCCCGCTTCCCCCGCGGGTGCACCGCTCAACAGATCTTTGTAGTAATAGCCAGCGCCGGCGAGTCCCGCCAGAAGGATCACGAACACCAGTCGTTTCGAACTCAAAATCCCCATCGTTCTACCTTTTTCTAACTGACAAGTTGCGTCGATGCCCAGGCCCGATGCGCCTGAAGCCAAAAAAATTCACCCGCGACTATACCATGCCCACCGCCTTTCGGCATCTATTCGGGCTCTCCCAAAGCCCGCGAAATCGCTAGGGAGAAACCCCTAGCGATCCACATCCTCCATCAGTCGCTCAGACACGGCCGGGCACCGTGTCCACGCCCCGGTTGGCCAAGGCATCCGCGCGTTCGTTGCCTTCATGGCCGGCATGCCCCTTGACCCAGCGCCAGTCGATAGAGTGAGTCTGCACCAGGCGGTCCAGTTCCTGCCAAAGGTCGATATTTTTTACCGGCTCCTTGGAGGCCGTTTTCCAGCCGCGCTTTTTCCAGCCATGGATCCACTCGGTAATGCCCTTCTGAACATAGACCGAGTCGGTATGCACCACCACCTTGCAGGGCCGCTTGAGCGCCTCCAGAGCGCGGATCACCGCGGTCAGTTCCATGCGGTTGTTGGTAGTGCCCGGCTCGCCGCCATGCAACTCCTTCTCACGCGCGCCACCGTCCCCGGCCAGGCGCAGCAGCGCGCCCCAGCCGCCGGGCCCGGGGTTGCCCTTGCAGGCGCCATCGGTATAAATCTCGACTTGATCCATGACTGCTTTCAATGACTGCTTTCAATATTGTTCAGAATGAATGATGCTCTTCGGCCGCCCTCTCGCCGCCACGCGCTTCCACCAGCACATCGCGGTTGGCCGCGGGCCGCAGCACAGCCCGCGCGCCTCGCGCTTCGCGCCACGGATGGCCAATCAGGCGCATGCCATGCACGCGCTTGACGGCCGAGAGCACGTAGACCGCGCCAAAGATGCTCCACCAGCGCTGGCCGGCGCGGTCCATGAAGGCGCCGCGCGCCATCCACGACTCGCTGCGCAGCGGCAAACGATAACAGCCATGCACGCCGCGGCCGACCTCGAAATCGAGCAGTTTGAGCCAGTCCTTGAGGCGCGTCATGCTCAGAAATTGCCCGCTGCGCGGCAGAAACGGCCGGCTCAGGGCACGGCCGATCAACTGGCGGGCACCCCACAGGCTGTGCGGATTGAAGCCCGAAATCACCACGTGGCCTTCGGGAATCAGCACACGCTCGACCTCGCGCAGGACCTGATGCGGGTCCTCGGCAAATTCGAGGGCGTGTGGCAACACCAGCAGATCGAGGCTGTGCGCAGCAAAGGGCAGTTTTTCAAGCCGGGTCACCACGCGCGGCAGGAGCGGACCGTCGCACGGGCTCGCATCGGTTTCGTGCGGATCGACCGCGGCAAACAGAAACGGCATGCGGTTGGCACGCAGCGCCGGCAGCCGCAACAGTCCCAGCTGCACGGCGCGATAACCGAACACATCCACCACCATCTTGTCGAACTCGCCCTCTTCCCAGTCGAGCACATAGCGGCCCGGCGGCGTTTCGAGCCATTCCGACAGGGCTATAATCGAGTCACGGTGGGCATCGCCGCCGGAGTCAGCGCCTGATCGTGCAATGTGTGGATCATCATGCATAGGCCAAACCGCTCCAGACTTCGTCAACAGGCCGATCACCACGTTTAGGCGCATGCGCCTGAGCCGACCGGGCAACTGCTCCAACCACACCATCCCCTGCCACCCAGCCCGGAGATTACGACATGTCCGTTGCCGAAGCGCTCTCGATCATTGCGGTCCCGGCTTTCGCCGACAATTACCTGTGGCTGATCGTTCGAGGCCGCATGGCCGTTGCCGTCGATCCGGGTGACGCGGCGCCCATTGAGGCGGCACTCGCCGCCCATCAACTGACGCTGGCCGCTATTGTACTCACCCATCACCACCGTGATCACATCGGCGGCGTCAACGCCCTGCGCTCAGCCACCCCGGAACGCCAGCGGATCCCTGTTTACGGTCCACGGCACGATCCGATTGCGGCGGTCACCGTGGCGCTTGGCCAGGGTGACCGGGTGCAGCTCGACGCGATCGAACTGGAGCTCGAGGTTTTGGACGTGCCCGGCCATACAGCTGGACACATCGCCTATTTTGGCCAAACCGCTGACGGCCCCGTGCTGTTTTGTGGCGACACCCTGTTTGCCACCGGCTGCGGACGGATCTTTGAGGGAACGCCCACGCAAATGCTCGCTTCGCTCGACCGGCTGGCCGCCCTGCCGCCCACCACGGCCATCTACTGCGCACATGAATACACGCTGGCCAACATCCACTTTGCACGTGCCGTGGAACCGGACAACCTCGACCTGCAGGCCTGGGAGACGATTGCGGTGCAACGCCGCGCCGCGGGACAATCCACGGTGCCGACACGCATGGGCCATGAACTGCGCACCAACCCTTTTCTGCGCTCGCGCAGCGCAGCCGTGCGCGCTGCAGCAGAGCGCCGCGTCAGCGGAGCCTCGGCGGATGCCGTGGCGACCTTTACCGCCATCCGCGAATGGAAGAACGATTTCCGCGCGTGACGGAGGCCACAGCGGCAGCTTCCCGTCAGAGCGCACAACAAAGGTTACGCCGGATGACGCCGCATTTTCCAGTAATTCTGCGGCAACGTTCAGCAATTCCCGCCATTAGGCGGCTTGCATCCAGCACCCTCACCGGGTGCCTTGACGCCCCGGGTGACACTCCGTACCATCGGGGCTTTCGAAAGCCGGACTCGCTGATGGCCCGTTTGTTCCTCCCCGACAGTCTTGCTGGCTGCTACATCCGTCTGCGCTCCCTCCCGGGGCGGATCGCTGGCCGGCTTGCCGCGGCCAGCGTCACGCCGGCGCTGCTGCTCGGCACGGTCCTGCTGGCCGGTTGCGCCACGCCGGCCCTCACTCCGGAAGGTAGCCCAGCCAGAGCCGAGCCCGCCGCAGCGCCGGCCGTCACCGCACCCGCCAGCACCAGCGAGCCTGAGCGCACCGCCAGCGCGCCCGCGCGCAGCGCCGAAGCCGCCGTGCGCAGCACCAGCCCGATCGTGCTGCCGCCGCGTCTGCAGTACGGCCCGGTGACCCAGACGGGCCTGTTGAGCCTGCACGTCGACGATCCGCTGGTTCCACGCACACTCGACCTGACCCGGCCGGCCGACGATGTCTGGACGCGCATCCGCAACGGCTTTGCCGTTCCCAATCTGATCTCACCGCTGGTGGTGGATCGCCAAGCCTGGTATCTGGCGCGCTCCGAATATTTCCTGCGCACCGTCGAGCGCTCGAGCATCTATCTGTATCACATCGTCGAAGAACTCGAAAAACGCGGCATGCCGACCGAACTGGCGCTGCTGCCGTTCATCGAAAGCGCGTACAACCCGATGGCCCTGTCGACCTCGCGC
This sequence comes from Burkholderiales bacterium, assembly GCA_947475815.1. GTDB lineage: Bacteria > Pseudomonadota > Gammaproteobacteria > Burkholderiales > Burkholderiaceae_D > CANJOT01. The sequence continues at coordinate 15,385 of CANJOT010000061.1, forward strand.
GCCTCGGGCATCTGGCAGTTCATCCCGAGCACCGGCAAACAATACAACCTCAAGCAGGACTGGTGGCGCGACGAACGCCGCGACATCATTGCCTCGACGGAAGCGGCGCTGACCTATCTGCAAACAATTTATGAAATGCACGGCGACTGGCATCTGGCGCTGGCGTCCTACAACTGGGGCGAAGGTGCGGTCAAGCGGGCCATCGAAAAGAACCGCGCGCTGGGCTTGCCGACGGATTACCTCAACCTGTCGATGCCCGATGAAACGCGTTATTACATCCCCAAGCTGCAGGCGGTAAAAAACATCATCGCCCACCCTGAACTGTTCAACCTGGCCCTGCCCAAGGTGCAGAACCAGCCCTACTTCACCATGGTGCAGAAAAAGCGCGACCTCGACATCCGCACCGCCGCGCGGCTGGCCGAAATGCCGCTGGCCGATTTCCGCGCCCTCAATCCCTCATTCAACCGGCCGGTCATGACCGGTCAAGGCAATCTCCTGCTACCGACCGGCAAGAGTTCGGTGTTCGAATCCAATCTGGCCAGTCACAACGAAGCCCTGACCACGTGGAAGCCGTACACGATGCAACGCAATGACCAAATCGAAAAAGTGGCAAAAAAGTTCGGCATGAGTGTGGCGGCCCTGCGCGAAATCAATGGCATGGATCCGACCGTGCGCATCCGGCCCGGTCAAACCGTGCTGGTACGTGCCGGGGGTGCAGACATTCCCGCTTCGCCGGCGGCCACGGCCACCAACCCGCCAGGCAAGCTGGCACCACGCAGCGTGCAGAAGGTCGGCAAGGAAGCACCCCGCGTCGCCGCCAAACCGGCAGCGGGCAGCGCAGCCATCCACACTTATGTGGTCAAACGTGGCGATACCCTGTATGCCATCTCACAGAAATTCGGTGTCACCGTGGAACAGCTGAAAAGCCTCAACGGCCTGAAAAAACCGAATATTGCGGCAGGGCATAAACTCCGGGTCTCCAACTGACCGACGCTGACTGCACCGCAGTGTCGCAGTGTTCTAGGGCTTGAGGCTGAAATTGAAGTCCTGCTCGAGCACATAGTCGCTGTCGCTCTTCTGGCACTTGTACTGGCGCGCTGCACTGATGACGGCCGCATCGAAGAGGCGCCGCGGACTGGCCGACACGATGTCCACCTCGCCGACATCGCCGTTGCGGTTGACGTGCAGATGCGCCACCACGGTTCCTGAAATTTCCTCCTGCAAAGCGCGCCGCGGATACACCGGCTGCACACGCACCGCGCATTCGACGCCACGCACCAGACCGCGCGGACCGGCCGCGCCCGGGACCGGACGCGCCGCCACCCCGCCGGATGCTGCGGTCAGGGCAGACGTCGTGGCAGGCTGCAAC
>CANJOT010000062.1 GCA_947475815.1 Burkholderiales bacterium
CAATCACCCTCTGGGCAAGAACATGATTGGCGCTTTTCACCAGCCCCGCGCCGTGATCATGGATCTTGATACCCTGAGCACACTGCCCGAACGCGAACTCTCGGCCGGTCTCGCTGAAATCATCAAACACGGCGCGATCGCCGATGGCGGCTTTTTTGACTGGCTCGAGCTCAATATGCCCGCGCTGCGCCTGCGCGACATGGACGCATTGACACACGCAATCCGGCGCTCCTGCGAAATCAAGGCCGAGGTCGTGCGCCAGGATGAACGCGAGGGCGGCCTGCGGGCAATCCTCAATTTTGGCCATACCTTCGGACATGCCATCGAGGCCGGACTGGGTTACGGTTCATGGCTGCATGGCGAGGCGGTGGGCGCAGGCATGGTCCAGGCCGCCGATCTGTCTGCCCGTCTGGGACTGATCAGTCCGCAGGATGCCGGGCGGCTGTGCCAGCTGATCGAAAGGGCAGGACTCCCCGTTGCGGCGCCCGCCTTTGATCCCGACATGTGGCTCGAACTCATGGCCATCGACAAGAAGGCCGATGCCGGCACCATCCGCTTTGTGCTGCTGGAGCGGCTCGGCGCGGTACGCGTCACGCCAGCCCCCGATGAGGCATTGCGCGCCACGCTCGCGGCGACAGCGACCGTACCGCTCTCCACTTTTACTGCTGCAGCGCCCTGAGGCTGGGGCGTACCACCCATCTGGTAGCGCCATGGCAACGACCGTTCAAGCTCCGCACCCGTTTCCGACTGATCGCGGCCTCGCACCCTACGCGGCCGACCCGTTGCACACACGCGGCCGGCGATACCCCGAGATTCCGAGCACAACACGCAGCGAGTTTCAGCGCGACCGTGACCGCATCGTGCACTCCACGGCATTTCGGCGACTCGAATACAAAACACAGGTATTCATTAATCACGAAGGCGATCTGTTCCGGACCCGATTGACGCACTCCCTGGAAGTGGCCCAGATCGCCCGCTCGATCGCGCGCAGCCTCGGACTGAACGAAGATCTCATTGAGGCGATCTCTCTGGCTCACGATCTCGGACACACACCGTTTGGCCACGCTGGCCAGGACGCATTGAATCTGGCCATGAAGGCGTACGGCGGCTTCGAACACAATCTGCAGTCACTGCGGGTGGTGGACGAACTTGAAGAACGGTATGGTGCGCATGACGGGCTCAATCTTTGTTTCGAGACTCGCGAGGGCATTCTCAAGCACTGCAGCCTCCATCACGCCCGCCAGCTCGGCGAGGTCGGACAGCGCTTCATCGAACGCCAGCAGCCATCCCTTGAAGCCCAGGTGGCCAATCTTGCCGATGAAATTGCCTACAACAATCACGATATCGACGATGGATTGCGCTCGGGCCTGCTCGAATTCGACCAATTGATGGAGTTCGAACTTTTTTCCGCCCATGCCAGGGAAGCCCTGAGGCTCTATCCCGACCTACCCCAGCGCCGACTGATCAACGAGACCATCCGGCGCATGATCAACACGCTGGTGGTTGACCTTACCGACACCACCCGCGCCAATATCCAGCACATCGCACCCGATCACATTGATGCTGTCCGGCTGGCGCCCGCCCTCGCATCCTTCAGCGAGGGCATGCTTCCCCATGCCCAGCAGCTCAAACGATTCCTGACCACCAACCTGTATCGTCACTACAAGGTACAGCGCATGACCACCAAGGCCGGCCGCATCGTGCGCGAGTTGTTCGACGCCTTCATGGAATCCCCCCACCTCCTGCCCCCCGACCATTACGCCCGCGCCACGCCCCAGCCCGCTCGCGCCATTGCCGACTACATCGCAGGCATGACCGACCGCTACGCCATCCGCGAACACCGCCGCCTGTTCGACATCAACGAAAGCTGAACCCAAAAGTGGGGTCAGATTCGATTTAAATTCCCATCCATCGCCCAAACCATTAAGTGGGGTCAGATTCGATTTAATTGCTAAATCGTTGTTTTTCGACCTAGGGGTTTCCCTAGGCACCTGACCGTTCCCACAAATTGAGCAGATAGAATGCATTAAATCGAATCTGACCCCACTTAATTGGAGGTGATGGATGGCACGACTTCCTCGCCTGTTTGCTCCAGACCAGCCGCAACACATCATTCAACGTGGCAACAATCGGCAGGCCATTTTTCATGATGACGCGGATTGCCAGCGTTATCTGGGCATGTTGAGTGACGCAATCCATGAACACGGCCTGCACTTGCACGCATACTGCCTCATGCCCAATCACGTTCATCTGCTCGCGACCCCGAAATTGGAGCAGTCGATCGCCCTCGTCATGCAGGCGCTGGGCCGACGTTATGTGCGCTACTTCAACGCACGCACCAAACGGACCGGCACGTTATGGGAAGGTCGCTATCGTTCCACCATCATCGACAGCGAAGCCTATTTCCTGACCTGTTCGCGCTACATCGAGATGAACCCGATGCGTGCCGGACTGGTCGACACCCCCGCCGCCTATCCCTGGTCAAGCTACTGCCATCATGCCGGACTCACGCATAACCCTCTGATCACCGACCATCCCCTCTACTGGGCACTGGGTAACACGCCCTTTGAGCGTCAAGGCGCCTATCTCGCCTTGTTTGAAGACGGCCTGAGTCCTGCCCAGTTGACCCTGATTCGCGATGCCACCAACAAGGGCTGGGTATTGGGCGGAACAGACTTCGCGCAGAAACTGGAAGGCAAAACCAACCGGCGTGCTTTCAAAATGGCGAAAGGCCGACCAATCGGCAGTTCAGCGCGTGCGATCAAAAAAACAGCGGCCGGATAATGCGATTAAATCGAATCTGACCCCACTTATTCTTGTTTTTCAGTTTCACCCAATTAAGTAGGGTCAGATTCGATTTAATTTCACTTGTATGTCATGTTGCACTGCATTAGAGTGTGTCCTTGGTATTCGGCGCCCCATTTCCACGCCGGATCAGGAGAGACCCATGCAGGAACAATCGACACCCCAGACTTCCCCCCCGGCAGCCGAGGGGCTGTATGACCCGGCCAACGAGCACGACGCCTGTGGTGTTGGCTTTGTCGCACATATCAAGGGTAAGAAAAGCCACGGCATTATTGAACAGGGTCTGCTGATCCTGCGCAATCTGGACCATCGCGGCGCAGTGGGTGCCGATCCGCTGATGGGTGATGGCGCTGGCATTCTGATCCAGATTCCGGACGCATATTATCGCGAAGACCTGGCCCGTCAAGGCATCACCCTGCCGCCCGCAGGGGAGTACGGCGTGGGCATGGTGTTCCTGCCCAAAGAGCATGCTTCACGCATCGCCTGTGAGCAGGAAATCGAGCGCGCTGTGCGCGCCGAGAACCAGATTGTGCTCGGCTGGCGCGATGTGCCGGTGGACTCCGACATGCCGATGTCACCCACAGTCAAGAAGCGCGAACCGATCATCCGTCAGATATTCATCGGCCGCGGCCCGGATATCATGGTTACCGACGCCCTGGAACGCAAGCTGTACATCATCCGCAAGTCCTCTGGCCACGCCATTCAGGCGCTCAAACTGATCCACGGCAAAGAATTTTTCGTGCCGTCGATGTCAGCGCGCACCGTGGTCTACAAGGGTCTGCTGCTGGCCGGGCAGGTTGGCCCTTACTATCGCGATCTGCAAGACCCGCGCGCGGTCTCGGCGCTGGCGCTGGTGCACCAGCGATTTTCGACCAACACCTTCCCAAGCTGGGAATTGGCCCACCCTTACCGGCTGGTCGCCCATAACGGCGAGATCAATACGGTCAAGGGCAACGTCAACTGGATCAATGCGCGCCAGCAGGCCATTTCGTCGGCGGTGCTGGGCAAGGATCTGGACAAGATCTGGCCGCTGATTTATCCAGGCCAGTCGGACACGGCATCGTTCGACAACTGCCTGGAAATGCTGGTCATGGCCGGTTACCCGATCGCCCACGCAATGATGATGATGATTCCCGAAGCCTGGGAGCAACACACCTTGATGGACGACAATCGTCGCGCCTTCTACGAATACCACGCGGCCATGATGGAACCCTGGGACGGCCCGGCGGCGATTGCGTTCACCGATGGCCGGCAGATTGGCGCCACGCTGGACCGCAATGGCCTGCGTCCCGCGCGTTACTTCATTACCGACGACGACCTGGTGGTCATGGCATCGGAATCAGGCGTGTTGCCGATCCCGGAATCGAAGATCATCAAGAAGTGGCGCCTGCAGCCTGGCAAGATGTTCCTGATCGACACGGAAGCCGGGCGCATCATCGAAGATCTGGAAATGAAGAGCGGCCTGGCCAACGCCAAACCGTACAAGGAATGGATCAACCGCATCCGCGTCAAGCTTGACGAGTTGCCCGAACCGGCAAGCCGCGAAGCACCCTCGACCCAAACCCTGCTGGATCGTCAGCAGGCCTTTGGTTACACGCAGGAAGACATCAAGTTCCTGATGTCGCCGATGGCGGTCAACGGCGAAGAAGCCACCGGCTCTATGGGCAACGACTCACCGCTGGCGGTGATGTCGAACAAACTCAAGCCGCTGTACAACTATTTCCGCCAGTTGTTCGCGCAGGTGACCAACCCGCCGATCGACCCGATCCGCGAAAACCTGGTGATGTCGCTGGTGTCGTTCATCGGCCCCAAGCCGAACCTGCTCGACCTCAACAACATCAACCCGCCCATGCGCCTTGAAGTGAGCCAGCCAGTGCTCGACTTCAGCGACATGACGATCATCCGCAACATCGAGCGCTATACCGACAACAAGTTCAAGTCGTACGAACTCGATATCTGCTACCCGGTAGCATGGGGCAACCAGGGCGTTGAGGCCCGGCTGGCCTCGCTGTGCGCCGAGGCGGTCGATGCGGTCAAGTCGGGCTTCAACATCCTGATCGTCTCGGACCGCAAGGTCAACGGCGACATGGTGGCGATTCCCGCCCTGCTGGCCAGTTCGGCGATTCACCAGCATCTGGTCGGCAAGGGCCTGCGTACCTCCACCGGTCTGGTGGTGGAAACCGGCTCGGCGCGCGAGGTGCATCACTTCGCGCTGCTGGCCGGTTATGGCGCTGAAGCCATCCACCCCTATCTGGCGATGGAAACACTGGCCGAGATGCACAAGGATCTGCCGGGTGACCTGTCGGCCGACAAGGCGATCTACAACTTCACCAAGGCAATCGGCAAGGGCCTTATGAAGGTCATGTCGAAGATGGGCATTTCGACCTATATGTCCTACTGCGGCGCGCAGATATTCGAGGCCATTGGCCTGTCGCACGCGCTGGTCGACCAGTATTTCACCGGCACGGCCTCGAATGTCGAGGGTATTTCGGTGTTTGACGTCGCCGAGGAAGCAATCCGCCTGCACAAGCTGGCCTTCGGCACCGACCCGGTGCTGGCCAACGCCCTCGATGCCGGTGGCGAATATGCCTACCGCATCCGCGGTGAAGACCACATGTGGACGCCGGAAGCGATTGCCAAGCTGCAGCATTCAACCAAGCAGAATAATTTCTCAACCTACAAGGAATACGCCGCCCTGATCAACGATCAGAGCAAGCGGCACATGACCCTGCGCGGCCTGTTCGAGTTCAAGGTCAATCCGCAAAAAGCCATCCCGCTCGACGAAGTCGAGTCGGCCAAGGACATCGTCAAGCGTTTTGCCACCGGCGCAATGTCGTTGGGCTCGATCTCGACCGAGGCGCACACCACGCTGGCCGTGGCGATGAACCGCATCGGCGGCAAATCCAACACTGGCGAAGGCGGCGAGGACAGCAATCGCTACCGCAACGAGTTGCGCGGCATTCCGATCAAGCAGGGAGAATCGTTTGCCTCCATTCTCGGCAGCGAGCACATTGCCGCGGACACCATCCTGCAGGACGGTGATTCGCTGCGCTCGCGCATCAAGCAGGTCGCCTCGGGACGCTTTGGTGTTACCGCCGAGTATCTGACCTCCGCCGACCAGATCCAGATCAAGATGGCGCAGGGTGCCAAGCCCGGCGAAGGCGGCCAACTGCCCGGCCACAAGGTGTCGGAATACATTGCCAAGCTGCGCTTCTCGGTGCCGGGCGTGGGCCTGATCTCACCACCGCCACACCACGATATCTACTCGATCGAAGACCTGGCACAACTGATCCACGACCTGAAAAACGTCAACCCGAAGGCCTCGATCTCGGTCAAGCTGGTCTCGGAAGTCGGCGTGGGCACGGTGGCCGCCGGTGTGGCCAAGGCCAAGTCGGACCACGTCACCATCTCGGGCCACGATGGCGGCACGGGCGCCTCGCCGGTCTCGTCGATCAAGTTCGCCGGCTCGCCCTGGGAACTCGGCCTGGCTGAAACCCAGCAAACCCTGGTGCTCAACCACCTGCGCAGTCGCATCGTCGTGCAGGTCGACGGCCAGATGAAGACCGGTCGCGACGTCATCATCGGTGCGATGCTGGGCGCCGATGAATTCGGCTTTGCCACCGCGCCGCTGGTGGTTGAGGGCTGCATCATGATGCGCAAGTGTCACCTCAATACCTGCCCGGTCGGCGTGGCCACGCAAGACCCGGTGCTGCGCAAGAAATTCCAGGGCAAGCCGGAACACGTCGTCAACTTCTTCTTCTTTATCGCTGAAGAAGTGCGCGAGATCATGGCCCAGCTCGGCCTGCGCCGTTTCGAAGAACTGATCGGCCGCGCCGACATGCTCGACATGCGCAAGGGCATCGAACACTGGAAAGCGCGCGGCCTCGATTTTTCGCGCATCTTCCATCTCCCCAATGTTCCAGCCGACGTGCCGCGCTTCCAGGTCGAAGTGCAGGACCACGGTCTGGCCAAAGCGCTCGATCACAAACTCATCGAGCAGGCCCGTCCGGCCCTCGAAAAAGGCGAGCGCGTGTCCTTCATCACGGCCGTGCGCAACGTCAACCGGACCATCGGTGCGATGTTGTCCGGTGAAGTCGCCCGTCGCTACGGCCACGAGGGCCTGCCCGACGACACCATCCACATCCAGTGTGTGGGCACGGCCGGACAGAGCTTTGGCGCCTTCCTGGCGCATGGCGTAACGCTTGATCTGGTCGGCGAAGGCAACGACTACGTCGGCAAAGGCCTCTCAGGTGGCCGGATCATCGTGCGCTCAGCCAATGATTTCCGCGGCCTCGGCCCGGACAACATCATTGTCGGCAACACGCTGCTGTACGGCGCCATCGCTGGTGAGGCCTACTTCAATGGCGTGGCCGGCGAACGCTTTGCCGTGCGCAACTCAGGCGCGACCGCCGTCGTCGAAGGCACGGGCGACCACGGTTGTGAATACATGACCGGCGGCACGGTGGTGGTTCTCGGCCTGACCGGACGCAACTTCGCGGCCGGCATGTCGGGTGGCGTGGCTTACGTCTACGATGAAGATCAGCACTTCGCCAAACGTTGCAACCTGGCGATGGTGGAACTCGAGGACGTATTGAGCGATGAAGACCAGACCGCAAAAAGCGGCGCGACCGTGCGTCACCTCGGTCGGGCGGACGAACACCTGCTCAAGGAACTGGTCGAGAAGCACTTCCGCTACACAGGGTCGTTCCGGGCCAAGCACATCCTGGAGCACTGGGAAACGGTGCGCAGCAAGTTCGTCAAGGTGATGCCGACTGAATATCGTCGCGCCCTGCACGAAATGCATGCCGCCACAAAAGTCGTGGCAGCCGTGGCGCAACCGGCCTGAACCAAACATATCTAGGGAATAACATGGGCAAGATCACCGGTTTTCTGGAATTCAAGCGACTCTCGGAAGCATTGGAGCCGGCACAGTCGCGCACGCATCACTATCGTGAATTCGTCATGCACCTGTCGGACGAAGAAGCCAAGCAGCAGGGCGCGCGCTGCATGGACTGCGGCATCCCGTTTTGCCAGACCGGCTGTCCGGTCAACAACATCATTCCAGACTGGAATGATCTGGTGTTCCGGCAAAACTGGAAACAGGCCATTGATGTGCTGCACTCGACCAACAACTTCCCCGAGTTTACCGGCCGCATCTGTCCGGCACCCTGCGAAGCGGCCTGTACGCTCAACATCAACAGCGAGGCCGTGGGCATCAAGTCGATCGAACACGCCATCATCGACAAAGCCTGGGAATCGGGCTGGGTGCTGCCGCAACCGCCGCTGGTAAAAACCGGCAAAAAAGTGGCGATAGTCGGCTCCGGTCCTGCCGGCATGGCCACCGCACAACAACTGGCGCGCGCCGGACACGATGTCGTGCTGTTTGAAAAGAACGACCGCATCGGTGGCTTGCTGCGTTATGGCATTCCTGACTTCAAGCTGGAAAAGTCCACCATCGACCAGCGCGTGGCGCAGATGGAAGCCGAAGGCGTCACCTTTCGGACCAGCACACCGGTCGGTGGCAAGGGCAAGAATGCCGTCGCCGTCAAGAAACTGCTGGCCGAATTCGATGCCGTCGTGGTCTCGGGGGGCGCGGAATCAGCGCGCGACCTGCCGATCCCCGGGCGCGAACTCAAGGGTGTGCATTTCGCCATGGAGTTCCTGCCACAGCAGAACAAGGTCAACGCCGGCGACAAGCTCGATAGTCAAATCATGGCGACCGGCAAACATGTGGTCGTCATCGGTGGCGGCGACACGGGTTCGGACTGCGTGGGCACCAGCAACCGCCATGGCGCGGCCAGCGTCATGCAAGTCGAGTTGCTGCCTCAGCCGCCGGCCGAAGAAAACCGCGACATGACCTGGCCCTACTGGCCCCTGAAGCTGCGCACTTCGTCGTCGCACGAAGAGGGTTGCGAGCGCGACTGGGCCATCACGAGCAAGGCGTTCAAGGGCGAAAAGGGCCAGGTCAAATCGGTGTTGTTTGCGCGCGTCGAGTGGAAAAAGGACGAAAAATCCGGCGTCACCAAAATGGTCGAAGTGCCCGGCAGCGAGTTTGAACACCCGGCCGATCTGGTGCTGTTCGCCATGGGTTTTGTCGGCCCGGTGCACAGCGGCCTGATCGACGAACTCGAACTCGAAAAAGATGCCCGCGGCAACGTCAAAGCCAGCACCGATGGCGCCGGCTGCTACCAGACTTCCAACCCAAAGGTGTTTGCGGCAGGCGACATGCGCCGCGGCCAGTCGCTGGTAGTCTGGGCCATCCGCGAAGGCCGGCAGTGTGCCCGTGCGGTTGATGAATACCTGATGGGTGAATCGGTGCTGCCGCGCTGAACATTGCTGCGCACCGGAAAAAAAGCCCCGCTCGCCGGGGCTTTTTTTTCGGGCACGAGCCTCGCTACATGTGTGGCCGTGCCATGCCCTGCTCCGCCTCGTTCTGGCCAGCATCCTCGCCGGACTGGTCGGAATCGCCGCCCTGCGGGCGCTCAATATACCGACGCACGACCGGTAGATCGCCCTTGTGAAAAGTGCGCACGAACTCGCTGGCGGCGTAGGTCGACACCGTCATGCGACTCTGACGGCGCAGATGATCGAGCCAGGTCGGGCTCTGAAACCGCTCAATCCAGCGCTCCGGATCGTCAAGATCCTGGATCAGCGTCCAGTCCGAGGCGCCATCACCACGCCGCAAACGCGCCAGTTTGTGGGCGGCCTCGACGAATTCGACGGCATGCTCCGGATCAACGCGGTACTCCAGCGTCACAATGACCGGACCGGCACGCGGATCCAGCTCAAGCACGGGCAGACTGTTGAGCGGCTGGGTGTGTGGCGTGAAATCGAGCGCCTCGCCGGGGCGCAGTGAATAGCGCTGTGCGGCCACCAGCCCGAGGATCATGGCGACGCCGGCGAACACCAGCGCCTCGGCGACGCCGGAAGATCGGGCAATCTGGCCGGAGATGACCGAGCCAAACGCCATGCCACCGAAGGTGCACATCTGGTAGGAGGCGATCGCCCGGCCGGCGACCCAGCGCGGCGCAGCCATTTGCACGGCAATGTTGAAGGTCGACAGGGTCAGCGTCCAGCAGGCGCCGGCCACCACCAGCGCCATCATGCTTAAGGGCAACCAGGGACTGAGGCCGACAACGATGCTGGCCAGCCCAAAACTGGCGCTCGAACCGATCACCAGACCGTGCGCGCCAAAGCGCGTGCGCAGCTTGACGCTGCCCAGACCGCCAGCCATGGCACCCACCCCGAACGAGCCGAGCAGGACACCAAAGGTCAGCGGACCGCCATGCACCAGATCGCGTGCCACCAGCGGCATCAGCGATTGCAACGCCGAGGCGCACAAACCAAACAGCAGAGCGCGCAGCAAGGCCGCGCGCAAGGGCTGCGACATCGTCACGTAGCGGATACCGGAGAGGATCGCGCGGTCAAGGCGCTCGGGGGCGAGTTGCTGGCGCGGCGGCCGGTGGCGCCAGCTCGCCAGCACGGCGATCAGGCCGAGCACCGACACGGCGTTGAGAAAAAAGGAAGTCGACACGCTCCAGAGCGCAATGATGGCACCGCCCAGAGCGGGGCCGACACTGCGTGCCATGTTAAAACCAACGCTGTTCAAACCGATGGCAGCGGCGATCTTCTGGCGGGGCACCATGTCGGACACCGAGGCTTGCCAGGTCGGCGTATAGAGCGCCGTGGCAGAACCGATCAGGAAGGTGAACAGCAGCAGCGTCCACGGCGTCATCCAGCCGGCCCAGTTGATCAGCGCAACGGTCAGCGACGCCACCAGCACCAGCACCTGTGCGGTCAGCATGACGTGACGTCGATCGAAGGTATCGGCAAGCGCCCCGCCCACCAGGGCAAACAGCATCAAGGGCGCGGTCGTGGCGGCCTGCACCAGAGCCACATAGTCGGCCGAGGGCGCGATCGTGGTCATCAGCCACGCCGCGCCGACGCTCTGGATCACCGTGCCAAAACTCGATACCAGCGAAGACAGCCAGATCGCAAAAAAGATGCGATGCTGAAAAGGCGCAAGGACTTCATTGCCGGCAAACCGCGCAGGGAAACGAAAAACGAAGGGGCGCTTAGGGGGCATCCGGGAAACCTGCAGTCATAAAGGTTGCAAAGTGAAATTGCAAGGTAAGGACGCAGTAAAGGTGTACAGGGTAACACCGCATGGTGCGCGGCGCGGCATGCGGTTTCAGGGGAGCACGCGCCCCAGGCTGACCAGGAAGCGGTCGGCGTCCTGAAATCCGATGACGGCGGCATTGTCGATCACCCGGCCACCCTGATCAAAGAAAATAATGCCGGGCGGGCCAAACAGGGCAAACCGTTTGAGCAGGGCACGGTCATCATCGTTGTTGGCCGTGACGTCGACCTGCACCAGGCGCATGCGGCCAAAGTGTTCGGCTACCCGCGCATCGGTATAAGTGAAACGTTCCATCTCTTTGCAGGACACACACCAGTCGGCATAGAAATCGAGCATCACCGGCTTGCCGGCGGCCGCCAGCAGCCGATCCAGTTCGGCCACTGAACGCACCCGCTCAAACACCGGTGCGGCGGCGCTGCCCACCACGCCAGGCACGAGATGGATTTCCTTGCTGGCCACAGGTGCGGCCTGGGTCAGTGGCGCCAGCACATCGTCGCCGCCGCGCAGCGCTCCGGCCGCCCAGACGGCGCTGGCCACGAGGAAGGCCAGACCCGTCAGGCGTGTGAGCACGACGCGCCCGCGCAGGGGCCGCGGCCAGCCCCGAAACACGCCCAGCAACCCTGCACAGACCAGCAGCAATGCCGCCCAGGCGGCCATCTGCAGGTTGACGGCCAATACGGGCGAGACGAGCCAGATCGCCGTGGCGATCAGCAGCACGCCAAAAAAATATTTGACCGACTCCATCCAGCGGCCCACGCGCGGCAGCACGGCGCCGGCCGAGGCGCCCAGCAGCAGCAGCGGTGTGCCCATGCCGATGGCCAGCGCAAACAGGGCGAGGCCACCCAAAACGGTGTCCCGCGTCTGGCTGATATACACCAGCGCCCCGGCCAGCGGTGCCGCCATGCAGGGTCCGACGATCAGCGCCGACACCGCACCCATGGCAAACACGCCGGCAAAATGTCCGCCGCGCTGATGACCAAACCGCTGTGACAATACATTCTGGATTGCCCGCGGCATCTGCAGGGTATAAATATCGAACATCGACAGGGCAAACACCACCATCAGCGCGGCGCTCACGCCCAGCACCCAGGGCGTCTGCAATTGCGCGGCAAGGCCTTCACCCGCCAGCCCGGCGGCGATGCCCAACGCGGTGTACACAAGCGCCATGCCCAGGGTATATGACAGGGCCAGCAGGAAAGCCTTTGAGCGCGACATCGGCGTGTGCGTTTGCTGGCCGACGATCAGGGATGACAGAATCGGCACCATTGGCAGCACGCAGGGGGTGAAGGACAACAACACACCAAGGCCATAAAACAGCGCAATGATGGCCAGCACATTGCCGCTTTGCAGGGTCGCGGCAAGGTGCGCACCTTCGTCTGAAAAGCCCCCGGCACTGACCGGCACCAGACTGGCCCGAGCCTCCTGAGGCGCATAACACAAACCGGCATCGGCGCAGCCCTGGGAAATCGAAGTCAGTTGCAGCGTGCCGGTGGCCGCGACCACGGGCACGCGGATCGTCACCGCATCGCGGTAAACCGCCTCATCCCTGTTAAAGGTTTCATCGAACTTGATCTTTGCGGCCGGAAACACCGGCGCGGCCATGCGTGCCGGCTCGGCCACGGCAAACTTGAACTGGTCGCGATACATGTAATACCCCGGCGCGATGCGATAGTGCACCTCCACGACCGAGCCGCCCGCCTCATTGATCAGGCGTGCCGAGAAGCGGAACGCCTGGTCGGGCTGCAGGAAGGTGGCGGCCTGAGCGAGGCCCATCAACGGCAGCAGCAGGACCAGCAGCACACGTCTGAGCAGGCTAAGCATAAACAGGCTCCCGCGGATCAGACTCGTCGGCCAGCCAGCGCAGATAAGCGGGCGAACCATCGCTCACTGGTAGAGCAATGATTTCCGGGGTTTCGTAGGGATGGTGGACGCGCAGCGCCTCCTCCACGTCGGCATAGCGGCTGGCGGAGGTCTTGATCAACAGTTGGTGTTCACTGGCCTGCTCAACAGCGCCCTGCCAGCGGTAGATCGACGTCACACCTGCAATGATGTTGACGCAGGCCGCCAGCCGGGCCTCGACCAGCAGGCGCGCGAGACGCTCGCCGGTGGCCAGATCGGGAACGGTGGTCATGACGAGGAGTACGCGCGGATCCATAGCAAAGAAAAACAGTGAGCCTGAGATTTGGAGTCGCGCCAAACGCCGCGGTTCCGGAAAATCCGGACATTCATTTGAGCAGGCGCCGGCGCGTCAGCACCACGGCAGCATACAGGGCAATGACGATATACCCCAGCAATATCAGGAGGTTGAACCCGATCTCCTCCGGCATACGCCCCAGTATCAAGGGGCGCACCAGATTGACGGCAGCGGTCAGCGGCAACACCCTGGAGATCTCCTGCAACCACCAGGGCATCTGCACGGTCGGGAAAAACACCCCGGACAGAAACCACATCGGCGTCACCACAAGCGTGAAGTAGTAGGTGAAAAAATCATAATTGCGCGCCAGGGCATTGATCACTAGACCGAGCGACGCTGCCGTCATGCCGATCACCAGCAGCAAGGGAATCGTGAGCAGCATGAACGGTTCGTGGCTGATGCCCAGCACCGCGATCACCGCCAGCACCGAGACACCCGTGAACACACTCTTGGTGGCCGCCCAGAGCATCTCGGCCAGCACGACATCGTCGAGCGACAGGGGCGCATTCATCATCGCCTCCCAACTGCGCTGCACGTGCATGCGCGTAAACGCCGAATAGAGCGACTCGAAGGTCGCGGCATTGAAGGTATTCATGCAGATCGCGCCGGAAGCAAGGAAGGCGATGTAGCTCACCCCTTCAAGCGGCGGCAGCATGCTGCCAAAGCCATAACCAAAGGCCAGCAGGGTGATGACCGGCTCGGCGACATTGCCAATGATGCTCTGGGTCACCAGCCGGCGCCAGACCATGATGTTGCGGCGCCAGATCGGGATCCAGCGCAGACTCACTTCGGGCAGGCGATAGACGCTCTTCATTCGCGCATCTCGCGGCCGGTGAGTTTGAGGAACAGGTCTTCAAGATTGGCCGGGCGGTGCAGGTAACGCACGTCGCCCGCCTGCGCCAGGCTGTCGAGCAGTGCCTGGGGCGTCTCGGTATAACAGAACACGGTTTCACCACTAGCCTCCAGACGCGCCGACAGGGCCCTGCCCTGCTGTTCGGCCCAGGCGAAGGCATCATCGCCATACACCTCAATGACGTGACCCTCGATATGTTCGCCAATCAAGGCACGCGGCGTGCCCTCGGCGATCTTGCGGCCGGTATCGAGCACCGCGAGGCGATCGCACAGGCGCTCGGCTTCGTCCATGAAGTGCGTGGTCAGCACGATGGTCTTGCCCTGACTGCGCAGCGCCTTGAGGCGATCCCAGATCAGGTGACGCGCCTGCGGATCAAGACCGGTGGTCGGTTCATCCATGAACACCAGATCGGGATCGTTGACCAGCGAACGGGCCAGCGTCAGGCGCCGTTTCATGCCACCGGACAACTCATTGATGCGCGCATCGCGCTTGGAGGTCAGGCTGGCGAACTCCAGCAACTCGGGGATGCGCGCGCGAATCTGCGCGTCAGGCATGCCGAAATAACGGCCGTAAACCAGCAGGTTTTCAGAAACGGTGAAATCGGGATCAAGGTTGTCGATCTGTGGCACGACGCCGACACGCAGGCGCGCTTCGCGGCCGCGCTCTGGCACCGGCAGGTCAGCCAGCAGGATGCGGCCTGAATCCGCTGCGGTGAGACCGAGACACAGACGCAGGGCCGTGGTCTTGCCGGCGCCGTTGGGGCCAAGCAGGCCAAAGCATTCGCCACGGGCGATCGACAGCGACAGGCCGTTGATCACCTTGTTGGCGCCATAGGATTTGTGCAAATCCTCGATGAGCAATATGGGGGGAGGCATCGTCGTCGTCATGACCCGTCAATTTACCACTCAAACGGGGTCCGGGCGGCGCGGGCACGCCCAAAGAGGGGGCCGCACGGCACCAGATGATACAGACAGAAGGTGAAACAGACCGGACACTGGCGTGTCCGGTCAAATACTTATCGCTTACTCGGCCTCAACCACGGCGTCGGTGGTTTCCGGACGGTCGAGCAACTCAACGATCGCCATCGGCGCATTGTCGCCAACGCGAAAGCCGAATTTCAGGATGCGCAGATAACCACCGTTGCGCGCCTTGTAACGCGGGCCGAGCACATTGAACAGCTTGACGACCATGTCGCGGTCGCGCAGGCGGTTGAACGCCAGACGCTTGTTGGCCAGGCTGTCGGTCTTGCCGAGCGTGAGGATCGGCTCGATGACGCGGCGCAGTTCCTTGGCCTTGGGCAGGGTGGTCTTGATAACTTCGTGTTGCAGCAGCGAGTTGGTCATGTTACGAAACATGGCCTGGCGATGGCTGCTGGTGCGGTTCAGTTTCCGCAGTCCGTGACGGTGACGCATGATGAACTTCCTTTAAATATTAATTCCGACTCTTCTATCGGCGCACCGGGAAGTCACTCCCGATGTGCCGCGGTCCGGTATGGGTTGAATGAATGTTTTGCTTACAGCTTTTCCAGGCCCAGAGGCGGCCAGCTTTCGAGCTTCATGCCCAGCGTCAAACCACGCGACGCCAGCACTTCCTTGATTTCGTTGAGCGACTTGCGACCCAGGTTCGGGGTCTTGAGCAGCTCGTTTTCGGTGCGCTGGATCAGGTCGCCGATGTAATAGATGTTTTCGGCCTTGAGGCAGTTGGCCGAACGCACCGTCAACTCGAGGTCATCGACTGGGCGCAGCAGGATCGGATCGATCTGCGGCGTGCGCGAAGGCGCTTCCGACGATGCTTCCGTGCCTTCCAGCGCAGCAAATACCGACAGCTGATCGACCAGAATGCGCGCCGACTGGCGGATCGCTTCTTCCGGCGAAATCACGCCATTGGTTTCGATTGTCATGACCAGGCGGTCCAGATCGGTACGCTGTTCAACGCGCGCCGATTCGACCGTGTAACTCACGCGCCGCACCGGGCTGTACGATGCGTCGAGCACGATGTGACCGATGGTCTTGTTGTGATCATCGGCGAAACCGCGCATGTTGCCGGCGACGTAACCGCGGCCTTTTTCAATCTTGATCTGCATGTCGAGCTTGCCGCCGGTCGACAGATGGGCAATCACGTGATCCGGATTGACGATCTCGACTTCGTGCGACAGTTCGATGTCGCTGGCGCGTACTGAACCTTCACCGTCCTTGCGCAGCGTCAGGGTAATTTCGTCGCGGTTGTGCAGTTTGAAGACGACGCCCTTGAGGTTCAGCAGGATGTCAACAACGTCTTCCTGCACACCATCAATCGTCGAGTACTCATGCACCACACCAGCGATCGTCACATCCGTCGGCGCGAAACCGTTCATCGACGACAGCAAAATACGACGCAGCGCGTTACCCAGCGTATGGCCGAAACCACGCTCGAACGGCTCCATCGTTACTTTTGCGATATTCTGGCCGACCGACTCAACGTCGATCTGGCGCGGCTTCAAAAAGGGATTGCTAGCCATGTGATCCTCTCAATACCCTCGGTGCGTTAGACCGATAAGGCTGATAGACGGGGCGTACATCGCGCGCCCACAAACGCGAAAAAACATAAGAACAAACG
>CANJOT010000063.1 GCA_947475815.1 Burkholderiales bacterium
ATCGAGCACATGCACTTCATTGCCAAAACGCGCACCGACCCAGCCGGTCAGCAGGTTGACCGCGGTCAGTACCCCATAACCGCGATGCGGGTGAAAGATGATGCTGCCGGGAGCAATCGGTTTCATGATCATCGGAAAATCTTCATGCCGGACCCCGGATGATAATAAAATCCGGAGCATCAGGCACAACGGACACATCAGTCATCGCAGCAACATCCACCGAGCAGAGTCGACCCATGAAGCCGAACCCGACAATCGCCTTGCGCATCATCGCCTGCGGCGGCACCTTCGACAAACATTATGACGCCCTGAGCGGCAAACTTGGTTTTGGCACCAGTCATTTGCCGGCATTGCTGCAGCAGGCACGCGTGCTGCCTGCGTATGAATTGTCACTGCTGCCACTACAGGACAGTCTTGATATGCAGGACGTCGATTGTCAGCGCGTTCTGGCCTGCTGCAGCGAAGTTGCCGAACGGGCTCTGGTCATCGTGCATGGCACCGACACCATGACCGACACCGCTGCCGTGCTCGGCGCCGCGCGGCTTGCAAAAACCATCATTCTGACGGGCGCGATGATCCCGGTAGAGATCAGTAACTCGGATGCCTTGTTCAACCTCGGCTTCGCCTGTGCCGCTGCGTTGACCCTGCCCGCCGGGGTGTTTGTCGCCATGAATGGCCGCATCTTCCCGGCCAACGATGTGCAAAAGATCCGCGCAGCGGGCGTTTTTGCCCCCCTCACGGAAGGGTCGGCGTAACCGGTTTGACAAACCAGGGCTTGTAGAGCCGGAAGGCCGGGCCCGCCAGCACGACCAGCAACATCATGCGCGACACCTGAAACACGGTGACCATCGATACGCCCAGTTGCAGAACCTTGGCCGTCAGCGCCATTTCCGTGACGCCGCCCGGCGCTGTGGCCAGAATGGTGGTTGCCGGATTGACGCCGCTGACCAGGCCAAACACATAACCGTAACCAGCCGCCAACGCCAGCATCACCAGCAGACTGACCAGCACGCAGGCCAGAAAGCGCGGCGCGCTGCGCAAAAATTCCGGCGTAAAGCGTGAACCCATGCTGACGCCCAAGGCCAGCTGACCGACGTTGACCAGCCAGGCCGGCATGACGGACCATTCGACACCCGCGCCGGTCAGCGCCGCCGTCACCAGCAACGGCGTAATGACAAACACATTGGGAAACCGGTAACGCGCAATCAGCAGCGATGCCGCGCCCGAGAGCGCCAACAGACCGAGCATGCCCGGAATATGCACCTCCCGCTGCTGGGCGGCAAACAGCGGGTCAAAACCATGCACATCGGCCAGCTTGTAAACCAGCGGGATGATCAGCACCACCAGCACCACGCGCACCGTGTGGGCTGCCGCCACACGATCGACGCGCCCGCCCATGCGCTCAGCCTGAATGGTCATTTCCGCGCCGCCACCCACCGCCATGCAAAAATAGCTGGTGATGGCGTCCACACCGGACATTTTCCTCAGCAGCCAGGCGCCGAAGATACCCAGCAGCCAGGCGGACACCACATTGAGCAGCACCCAATGCGCCATTCCCAGCACCTGGTGCATCATCGTTGGCGTGAAATACAGCCCCATGGTGGTGCCGAGCACCACCTGACCACCGTTGCGCAGCCAATCGGGAATCTCCATGCGTTTGCCCGACATCGATACCGCCGCGATCATTAACAGCGGTCCGATCATCCACGGCAGGGGGGCATGCACCAGCAACATCAGTTCCGCGCCGACCCAGCCCAGCGCCATCGTCAAACCCAAACGGTAGAGACGGGTCGGGCTCATGTGGAACTGTGCCAAGTTCATCTTACTTCCCTATGCAAAAACGGCTGAAAATCTCACCGAGCAGTTGATCGGCGCCAAACCTGCCGGTGATGGTGTTGAGCTGTTCCTGCGCCAGGCGCAATTCTTCGGCAAACAACTCGAGCACACGGTCATCCTGCTCGGCAAACACGGCCGCCTGCTGTAAATGCCCACGCGCCGCGGCCAGAGCACACAGATGGCGCTCCCGCGCCAGATAAACCGACTCGCCGCTGGAATGCCAGCCCGCGATATTGAGCAAGGCCGCGCGCAGCAAATCAATGCCGGCGCCACTGCGCGCCGACAGATACAGATGCTGCCCGTCAACACGCGGCAATCCGGCGCACAGATCAATCTTGTTATAAACCGTCAGGCGCGGCACGCGCGCTGGCAAACGCGCGGCGATGACCTCATCCTCAGGGGTCGCCGGTTCACCGGCGTCACGCAGATTGACGATGACGTCGGCGCGTTCGATTTCGTCCCAGGTCCGCTTGATGCCGATGCGCTCGACCTCATCATCCGTATCGCGCAGACCCGCGGTATCGATGATGTGCAGTCGAATGCCTTCAATCTGGATCGGCGCCATCACCTTGTCGCGAGTGGTACCCGGGATGGCGGTGACGATCGCCACTTCGGCCTGTGCCAGGGCATTCAACAAACTGGACTTGCCCACGTTGGGACGGCCGGCAAGCACCACGTTGAGGCCTTCGCGCAACAGGGCGCCCTGCCGTGAGCGATCAAGGATGGCGTCAAGTCTGGCCAGCAGGCGTGCGATCTGACCCCGTGCATCGGCCTGCTGCAGAAATTCGATCTCTTCTTCCGGAAAATCGAGGGTTGCCTCCAGCAGCATGCGCAAAGAGATGACCGCATCGACCAGTTCACGAATCGCGCCGGAAAACATGCCCGACAGGGAATGGACCGCCGAGCGCGCCGCCGCCTCGGTACTGGCTTCAATCAGATCGGCCACCGCCTCGGCCTGCGCCAGGTCGAGTTTGTCATTGAGAAAGGCGCGCCGCGTGAATTCACCGGGCTCGGCCAGCCGCAGGCCCATGGACTCGCCCAAAACCAGACATCGGCGCACCAGCATCTGCAAGATGACCGGACCGCCATGGCCCTGCAGCTCGAGCACCTGCTCGCCGGTGTAAGAATGCGGTGCCGGGAAAAATAGCGCCAGGCCCTGATCGATGACGCCGCCGTCAGCATCTCGAAAACCAAGATAGGTGGCATGCCGCGCTTGCAGCGTTCTGCCGCAAAGCGCTTCCATCAGCGGGACCAGCTGCCGGCCCGAAACCCGCACGACACCGACCCCGCCACGACCTGCGGCAGTGGCGATGGCAACGATCGGATCGTGATCGGACAACATTGATATCAATGACTCAATTTGAAAGCATGATCTAAAAAAGCAGTCTCAAGCCGCGGTCTGGAAATGAAACAGGCCACCGACATTGCTGCCGCGGCCTGTCGAATCAAACAACCCGAATCTGGATCAAGCCAGTTTGCTGTTTCTTTCTATGGAGCGCGTGATCTGCCACTGCTGGGCAATCGACAACAGATTGTTGACCACCCAGTACAACACCAGACCCGCCGGAAAGAAGAAGAACATGATGCCAAACACCAGTGGCATGAAAAGCATCATCTTGGCCTGCAGCGGATCCGGCGGTGCCGGGTTGAGTTTGTATTGCACCAGCATCGAGGCCATCATGATGACCGGCAGGATGAAGTACGGATCCGGCATGGCCAGATCATGAATCCAGCCGATCCACGGTGCATTGCGCATCTCCACGCTGGCCAGCAGCGTCCAGTACAGGGCGATGAACACCGGAATCTGCACCACGATCGGCAGGCAGCCGCCCATCGGATTGATTTTTTCCGAGCGGTACAGCTCCATCATGGCCTGATTGAGCTTAGCACGGTCACCCTTGTGGCGGTCCTGCAGCGCCTTGAGGCGCGGCGCAACCTTTTTCATACGCGCCATCGAACGATAACCGGCCGCCGACAGCGGGAAGAATGCCAGCTTGATGAGCACCGTCAGCGCGATGATCGCCCAGCCCCAGTTGCCCAGCATCGCCTGCAGTCTTTCGAGCAGCCAGAAGAGCGGCTTGGCGACCACGGTCAGAAAGCCATAATCACGCACCAGATCCAGGCCCGGCGCCACCTTTTCCAGCGTGCGCTCTT
The DNA here is from genome assembly GCA_947475815.1 of Burkholderiales bacterium. Classification (GTDB taxonomy): domain Bacteria; phylum Pseudomonadota; class Gammaproteobacteria; order Burkholderiales; family Burkholderiaceae_D; genus CANJOT01. Next base: position 3,991 of record CANJOT010000063.1, read on the forward strand.
CCTGTGGCCCGACAAACAACTGCGCGTTGTCGGTCAGGCTCGCGCCCGGCGCGATTTGCGCCAGGATCAGTTTGGTGCCCACACGGTACAGGTTGTCACCCACCTTTTCGGTGTAGATGTCACGTGCCAGCTTGTCAGACGGAATCCAGGCCGAGACAAAATAATGCTGGATGATGGCAATCCAGCCATCCGTACCTTTGGACGCGTGTTTGGTTTTACCCTTCTCGATGTCGCTGAACGCTTCCTTCTGAAATTTTTCTGTCGAGGTATAGACAGCCATACCAGTAAAGGTGCTGTAAAAACTCGACCCTCCGGTAGGATCCTTGCCATCACGCACCAGTTGCAGATAGAGCTGCGGGGTGATCGGCACAGCGCTGTCATTGATAATCTGATGGCTGACACCAATGTCATAGCTGCCACGCTTGAAGGTGTAGGTCTTGACGAGCTTGACGCCACTGGACTCGGCGGTGAAGCTGACCTTGAGTTCATTCTGGCCGGCTTCGAGCGTGCGTGGACCTGGAGCAACGGCAAACGGCGTGCGGTGATTCGGCAGCGTGGTGCCCACCGGACCGCCCACTAGGCCGGATTGCGCCAGGTAAACATACTCGGTGCCCGCGTCAAGCAGGACCATGTTTTTGGTCTGGTCGACACTGTCTCGATGCAACAACAACTCGACCCGCCTGACTTCGGCACCCATGCTGTTCAGATCGACCTTGAACAGATCCGTCGACACGCTGACCGTCTCCGCGGCGGGTGCCGGCGTGACCGGCACAGCGGCAACCGGAACCGCCGTCGATGCGGCGCTGGCCGCCGGTACGCCATCCTTGGGCACCACGGCCGGCGTGGCGGCGGGCACATCGCCCCCGGCGACGGGTACGGCTGGTGGGCTTCCCGCAGCGCTGACCTGCTTGGTCACGCCGCCGCCGAATAGCGACGGCTTGCCCTGAAAACGTTGCCAGTTATCCCACAGCAGGAATAAGGAGACTGAAAAAACCACCCAGAGGACTGTACGTCGGGTATCCATGAATCATCAATCAATGTGAGGAGTGCCGCGCGCAACAGGATGAGGCGCGGCGAAATACGGAAGGCTTGGAACTTGAAGCTGAAGGCTCAGGGACAGGATCATACCCGCCCGGATGCCAGGGGTGGCAACGACCGACACGGCACATCGACAACCAGACAGCCGAACCCAGAGAATGTGTACTCAACGCCTCGACCGCATACGCCGAACAGCTGGGCGCAAAACGGCAACGCGAACCCAGCCAGGGGCTGATGGCGGCCTGATAAAAACGCAACAACAGGATCAACAGCTTGCGCATGGCGGTTCTCCGGTCATTCCGCAGCCCTTGGCTGTTTTTTGTTCAGGGCTGGCCTGAACCGGCGCCAGCCTTGATACCATCTGTTTCATCAACAGGGCGGCCTCGTCACGGCATTGTTGTCGCAGTACGCCCAATGACATGACCGGTTTCGGTCCCTGCCTCTTTTTCTTGACTGCCCCCCCTGCGGGCGGAAGCAGCCTGACCACCAGATCCCCGGACGAATCCGACCCGCTCGACACCACTGACGGACCGGCTGATAACCCGGCCAATTGCGGCGTAGCCAGCCGGAACGCTTCCCGCCAGGCTCTTTTCAAGACGTTACGTTCCACCGCCCGGGCGGCAAACCGTTTGGAAATCACCAGACCCAGCCGCCAGACGGTCAAACCATTCGGACGGCAGTGCAAGGCAAACCGCGATCCTCGCACCATCGTCCGCACGTTCAACACCGCCGTGTATTGTGCCGGCAGGGTCAGACGATGGGTGCGGGGAAACTTGAACAACGGATCGATTACCGCAATACGGCCGGCTGGACTGGCCGGCTGCGCGAGCGTTCAGGACAACTTGAACGGCAGGCTGAAAAACAGGCCCGGCAACAAGCGCGCTTAGACGGCGAGCCGATGACGACCCTTGGCGCGACGGGCACGAATGACATTGCGGCCTCCGCGGGTGCGCATGCGTACGAGAAAACCGTGGGTGCGTTTGCGACGGACAACGGAGGGTTGATAAGTGCGTTTCATGAGGGCTTCCTTGGTATGGAACCCCTGATTTAATTCTTTACGGCCTGGCAACGGCAGCCAGACGACACAAGGAAGGGACTAAATCAGAGGCTCCTTCGCTAAAAACCTGAAATTAAACACAATTTTGACCCCTTCTGTCAATGTAAAACTGCATTCCTGTAAAAATGGAGGTTTCATCCGGCCTGTGGATAACTTGGCTTTCCGGCCCGCCTCGCGGTAAAATTGCGGATATTGTTCAAGCTCTGGCGCGAACGCCGACGTCCTTCAATCATTCTGGAAAAAAAGACCGCACAGGAACAAGCAACGCGGTTTCCCCGATCATCCCGACATTGCAATCCTGACACCCTCGCTTTTACGTTGACTGAATCCTATCGAATGAATGAATTCTGGCTCTCTTGCACCCAGCAGTTGCGCGACGAGCTGACGCCTCAGCAGTTCAATGCCTGGATCAAGCCTCTCACAGCAGGTGAATTCAGTGTCGAAGGACGGGTGTTGCGCATCGGCGCACCCAATCGGTTCAAGCTTGACTGGGTGAAGAATCAATTTGCACAACGCATCGGTGCCCTGGCCAACACGCACTTCGCCGGCCCGGTGCAAATCGAGTTTTTTCTCGATCTCAAAGATACCAAGTCGGAGCAGACCGGCAAGCTCAATGGCAACCATGCTGGCCAGGGTTTAAACGGTCCAGCGCGCCTTGACGAACCGCGCAGCAACACACCCCAGCCCCGGCAGGCGGCGTCCGATTCACCCAACGACGATGCGTTCCGCAATCAAAATCGCCACGACAGCGTCACTCCCGACCGGTCACGCCTCAACGAAAGCCTTACCTTTGACAGCTTTGTTACGGGCAAGGCCAACCAGTTGGCCCGCGCCGCCGCCATGCAGGTCGCCGAACATCCCGGCACCTCCTACAACCCGCTGTTTCTGTACGGCGGCGTTGGCCTTGGCAAGACACACCTGATCCAGGCAGTTGGCAATCAATTACTTGCTCGGGATCCGTCGGCACGCATTCGTTACATCCACGCCGAACAGTTTGTTGGTGACGTTGTGCGCGCCTACCAGCGCAAAGCATTTGAAACCTTCAAGCGCTACTACCATTCACTTGATCTGCTGCTGATCGACGACATCCAGTTCTTTTCCGGCAAGAACCGCACCCAGGAAGAATTCTTCTACGCCTTTGAAGCTCTGATCTCGGCGCGCAAGCAGATCATCATCACCAGTGATACCTACCCGACCGAAATTGCCGGCATGGATGACCGCCTGGTCTCGCGGTTTGGTTCTGGCCTGACCGTGGCCATCGAGCCCCCCGAACTTGAAATGCGCGTCGCCATCCTGCTCAAAAAGGCCGAACACGAAGGCGTCAGTCTGCCCGATGAGGTGGCTTTTTTTGTCGCCAAACACCTGCGCTCAAACGTCCGTGAACTTGAAGGCGCCCTGCGCAAAATCCTCGCCTACACCAGCTTTCACGGCAAAGGCATCAACATCGACGTCGCTCGCGAAGCCCTCAAAGATCTGCTCTCGGTGCAGAAAACCCAGGTTTCGGTCGAGAACATCCAGAAGACTGTGGCCGACTTCTACAAGATCAAGGTGGCCGACATGTATTCGGCGCGCCGGCCCTCCAACATTGCCCGGCCGCGCCAGATCGCCATGTATTTTGCCAAGGAGCTCACGCAGAAAAGCCTGCCCGAGATTGGTGAACTGTTTGGCGGTCGTGATCACACCACCGTATTGCACGCCGTACGCAAGATCACCGAATTGCGTCAAAAACAAACCGAGTTGAACCACGAGCTGCATGTGCTCGAACAGACTCTGCGGGGCTGACATGAAGCTTTTTGAAGCTGGGGATAAGCAGCGTATGGTTTCTGGACAATATGTGGACAAGCTGTCTTTTTTTTCGATTCGAAAAATCCGTCCACAAACGCGTGCACACTCATCCTCAGCTTATACAGACTTTTGCAGGCTATCCAAGTTCATGATTTTGCAGCAAATAAACCAGTTATCCACCGTACCGGCGTCCCTCTATTAACTACTATCAATAAGGATAAAGAGTTATGCAATTGGTTAAAACCCAACGCGATGCGCTGCTTCGGCCGCTGCAAATCGTGAGCGGTATCGTCGAACGACGGCATACCCTGCCTATCCTCGCCAATATTCTGATTCGCAAGGAAGGCCCGGATGTAACGTTCCTATCAACGGACATTGAAGTCCAGATCACAACGTCGGCTTCAATCGGTTCAGGCGCCGAGGTAGTAGCCACCACGGTGGCTGCACGCAAGCTGCTCGATATCCTGCGTGCCTTGCCTGAAGGCGGCGAAGTGGGCCTGACGCTGGTCAATAAGAAAATGACCGTGCAGTCCGGCAAGAGCCGCTTCAATCTGCAGACCTTGGGTGCAGAAGAATTCCCGACCATGGCCCAGCCCGAGAGTTATGCCTCAACGCTCACGCTGTCGCAAAAAGCACTCAAGCATCTGTTTGCCATGGTGCATTTTTCCATGGCGCAGCAGGACATCCGTTATTACCTCAACGGTCTTCTCATGGTTGTTGAAGGCAACAAGATCATTGTTGTGGCAACCGATGGGCATCGTCTGGCCTACTGCTGTGTCGATGAAGGTGTTGTGGCCAACAACCTGCCGCGTCAGGAAGTGATCATCCCGCGCAAGACTATTCTCGAGCTGCAGCGTTTGCTGGAAGACAGCGAAGCGCCGGTCAGCATTGATCTCGCGCCCAACCAGATCCGCTTTACCCTGGGCAGCATTGCGCTGGTTTCAAAGCTGGTCGAAGGAAAATTTCCTGATTTTCAGCGCGTCATTCCGGCTGGTTACACCAAGAGTTTCATCATCGGTCGTGAGAACCTGTTGCATGCATTGCAACGCGTTGCCATTCTGACATCCGAAAAATTCAAGGGCGTGCGTTGCATCCTGTCCGAAGACAGCGTCAAGATCAGCTCGACCAACGCTGACCAGGAAGAAGCCCAGGACGAAATCGAGATCGATTATAAACACGGGGCACTCGACATCGGCTTTAACGTGTCGTACCTGCTTGATGTGCTCAACAACCTCAAGACTGAAAACGTGCAGGTGTCATTGGGAGATGCCAATTCCAGCGCCCTGATCACCATCCCGGACGACAATAATTTCAAATACGTCGTCATGCCGATGCGCATCTGAAATCTGAATATTGCAGCGGCTGCCGTCGTGGATGGCGGTCGTTGATATCGTAGTTGAAATACCAAGCGAGTCCGGAAATACATTTTCAGCGTTTACCCTGTTTAGCGAAAGAGCAAGATGGCCGAACCCCAAGTTCCGAATTCCGAATCGACGATCCCGCCGACTGAGTTGCAAGTTGTTGACTCTTCGAACGAACAATTGATCGGGCAGGCCAATGCAAACGGCGGCAACTATGACTCCACCAGCATTCGCATGCTGAAGGGTCTGGAGGCCGTGCGCAAGCGTCCTGGCATGTATATCGGCGACACGGCTGACGGCAGCGGTCTGCACCACATGGTGTTTGAAGTGGTCGACAATGCCATCGATGAAGCCCTGGCGGGCTGGTGTGATGAAATCGTTGTCACCATTCATGCTGACAACTCCATCTCAGTGACCGACAACGGCCGTGGCATCCCGGTTGATATTCACAAGGATGATGAATTCAATCGCTCAGCCGCTGAAATCGTCATGACCGAACTGCATGCCGGTGGCAAGTTTGACCAAAACAGCTACAAAGTGTCTGGCGGATTGCACGGTGTCGGCGTGTCCGTGGTGAATGCATTGTCGGAATGGCTACGTCTGAGTATCCGCAAGGATGGCAAGATTCATTACATGGAGTTTCGTCATGGTGAACGGGTAGAGCCACTGCATGTTATCGGTGAGACAGACAAACGCGGCACGGAGGTACATTTTCTCGCCTCACGAGAAACCTTTGAAAATGTCGAATTTCACTTCGACATTCTTGCCAAACGCCTGCGTGAATTGTCCTTCCTCAATGACGGTGTAAAGATCCGGCTGGTAGATCAGCGCAATGCCAAAGAAGAAAATTTTGCCTTCGTTGGTGGCGTGAAGGGTTTTGTTCAATACATCAACCGCACCAAGCAGGTCTTGCATCCCAATGCCGTCAATGCCATTGGTGAAAAAGATGGCATCACTGTCGACCTTGCCATGCAGTGGAACGACAGCTATCAGGAACAGGTTCTTTGTTTTACCAATAATATTCCGCAGCGTGATGGTGGCACACACCTGACCGGCTTGCGTGCGGCAATGACGCGCGTTATCAACAAATACATTGACGAACACGAGTTCGCCAAAAAAGCAAAGGTTGAAACCACCGGCGACGACATGCGCGAAGGCCTGACCTGCGTGTTGTCGGTGAAAGTGCCTGAACCCAAGTTCAGCAGCCAGACCAAAGACAAGCTGGTGTCGAGCGAAGTGCGCCAACCCGTAGAAGACCTGGTGGCCAAGGCCCTGTCTGATTTTCTGCTGGAAAAGCCGATCGATGCCAAGATCATTTGTGGCAAGATCGTCGAAGCTGCCCGCGCCCGTGAAGCTGCCCGCAAGGCTCGCGAAATGACGCGTCGCAAAGGCATCCTGGATGGCATGGGCCTGCCTGGAAAACTTGCCGACTGTCAGGAAAAAGACCCGGCGCAATGCGAAATTTTTATCGTCGAGGGTGACTCCGCCGGCGGCTCGGCCAAACAGGGCCGCGATCGTAAATTTCAGGCCATCCTGCCCCTCAAGGGCAAGATTCTAAACGTCGAAAAAGCACGTTTTGAAAAGATGATCACCAGCCAGGAAGTGCTGACCCTGATCACCGCGCTGGGCACTGGCATCGGCAAGGAAGACTACAACATTGCCAAGCTGCGTTATCACCGCATTATCATCATGACCGATGCCGACGTTGACGGCTCGCACATCCGCACCTTGCTGCTGACCTTCTTTTATCGTCAGATGCCCGACCTGATCGAGCGCGGTTATGTGTACATTGCCCAGCCGCCCCTGTACAAAATCAAGCACGGCAAGGAAGAGCGTTACATCAAGGACGACAACGAACTCAACCAGTACGTCATGAAGCTCGCCCTGCAGAACGCTTCCCTGCTGGTCAGTCCCACTGCCGAAGCCATCGTGGGTGAAACCCTGGCTGAGCTGCTGCGTAAATACCGCATGGCAGAATCTGTCGTCAATCGTCTGAGCCGCATCATGGATGGCGCCGCCCTTAACGCCATTCTCAACGGCTGCCGCATCGACCTTTCCAATGCGGCCAAATCCGAAACCTCCGCAACGGCTCTCGCCGAAGTACTCGGCAACGGCAACGTGAATGTGCACGCCAGCTTCGACGAAGCCAGCGACAAGCACCAGTTACGCATCGAACGCCTGATCCACGGCAACATCAAGCTCAGCGTGATTGATGCCGAGTTCGTCGCCGGCGCTGACTATGCCGTGCTGCACGACGCCGCCGAAACCTTCCGCGGCCTGGTTGAACCCGGTGCCAAAATCCGCCGCGGTGAAGGCGAGCGCATGCGCGAACAAACCGTCAACGACTTCCGCGAAGCCGTGCGCTGGCTGATTGACGATGCTGAACGCAACCTCAGCAAGCAGCGTTACAAGGGGTTGGGAGAAATGAATCCCGCGCAGCTTTGGGAAACCACCATGGACTCAAACGTGCGGCGTTTGTTGCGTGTGCAGATTGAAGATGCGATCGCTGCCGATGGCATCTTCACGACATTGATGGGGGATGATGTGGAGCCGCGTCGCTTATTTATCGAGACCAATGCGTTGAAGGCGGGGAATATTGACGTTTGAGAAATTGGTTCATGTGGTGGGGTGAATTTTGAACCCGGCTGGACGATCAATCGCCCGCGTGGCTGACAGAGTGCACCACGCGGTTTTGATCGATGTTCAGCGCACCTGGATCAGCCGCCCAGATAATCACGCTTGCCAATTTCCACGCCGTTGTGGCGCAGGATGTTAAAAGCCGTGGTGACATGGAAAAAGAAATGCGGCAGGCCATAGGTCAGCAGGTAGGCTTCGCCGCCTTCAAATACGCGTTCGCGCGGTGTGCCGGGGTTGTTGACCAGCTTGCGGCTGGCCGCGTCGACAAAATTGGCAGCCGGCAGTTTTTCCAGAATGGCGAGGGTGCGGTCGATGCGCAGTTGCAGGTCGGCAAAACTCTGGTCGGCATCATCAAGTTTCTGGATTTCCACATTTGCCAGACGCGAACAAACGCTGTTGGCAAAATCGGTGGCCACCTGCACCTGTTTCATCATCATGAACATGTCGGGAAACAGGCGGGCATGCAGCAGCGCATTGGGGTCGATCTTCCTCGCTTCTGCGTGACTCTGGGCCTTGGCGAGCACACCCTTCAGCGCGGTCAGCATCTGGCGGAACACGGGAACGGACGTGGTGTAGATGGGATTGGACATGGTGAGCTTTCGTAAAGTGGGGTTGCGTATCTCGGCAGTCCGGTCTTGATGGCTGCAGGCAGCCGCCGGTACGAGCAATTTTACCGCCACGCGGGCGGGCTGTTCAGCTTTTCTTTGTCTGGTGGTACCCGGCGCGAAACTGAAACGGTCGAGCTCCAGCAATTGTTGACTGTCGTCGGCAAGACGTGTTTTGGGGCGCCCGGATCGGCGCTGTTCATGATTTGCCGGCAGCAAATACCGCGTCGGCATGACGGGCAAAATCAATGTCGCGCTGGCTCAGGCCGCCCGCGTCGTGCGTGGTGAGTGTGATGCTGAGTTTGTTGTAGACATTGAACCATTCGGGGTGATGGTCATACTTTTCGGCATACAGCGCGAGCCGGCACATGAAAGCAAATGCTGCCTGAAAGTCGGCAAACCGGTACTCGCGCGTGATAGCGTCGCGCGGCAATTCGTGGCGCCACGCGGGCAGTGTCGGCAAGGCTGCGGCGGTGGCGGAGGGCGTCAGTTTGCTCATGCGGTCTGCTCCTGGTTTGGGCACCCAAGCGCGTGCTCTATCGTGAAAGATGGCGTGGTCCGCAAAGTGTAAACCGGATTCACCGGGGTCATCTGCCCGGGGTGGCCGCGCCGATGCCGCCGTCAGCAAACTCTGGTAACTGGCTGACACATAGCAAGCGCTGACGGCTAAAATGGACAGGCACTGACCCCTTCAATCAAGAAGTCAGATCATCAGCCAGATCATCAAGATTCCGGAGACCCGCCCATGAGCCAGCAACGAGCCTTTCTTGGCATGACCCACACCCCCCTTCTGGGGCTTAATCCCCTGCCCGCCGATATCGATGCCGAACTGGGCAGCGCGATCACGGGCGTGGCCCAACGCATCCGAGCCTGGGCGCCGGATCGGGTGGTGATCATCGGGCCGGATCATTACAACGGTTTTTTCAACGAGTTGATGCCGCCTTTCTGCATCGGCACCGAGGCCACTGCGGTGGGGGATTTCATCACTCTGGCCGGGCCCTTGAATGTCGACGCAGCGGTCGCCGTCGGGCTGGCCGGCTGGCTGATGGATCACGATTTTGATGTCGCGGTGTCGCGCCGCATGCGTGTTGATCATGGGTTTTCACAGAACCTTGAGCAGATCTGGGGCTCGCTGGCCACGCCGCCGGTTGTGCCGATTTTCATGAACTGTGTGGCGCAACCCGGCGTGGCCCGGCTGCGCCGCTGCCGGCAGCTTGGTCACGCTCTGGGCGCCTATCTCGATACCCTGCCCGGTCGTACGCTGGTGATGGGTTCGGGGGGCCTGTCCCACGAGCCGCCGGTGCCGACGCTGGCGCATCCTGATCTGGCGGTGCGTGAGCGCATCATCGTCAAGCAGGAAGCCACCCCCGCGGAGCGCGCCATCAAGACCGAGCGCGTCAAGGCGGCGGGGCTGGCCATGGCTGGGGGTAACTCGGGCATCAAACCGCTCAACCCGCAGTGGGACAAAGTTTGGATGGACGCGCTCGAGAGCGGCAATCTTGATGCGCTGATGACTCAGACCGAAGAAGACATTACGCGCGAAGCCGGCGTGTCGGCGCATGAATCAAAAACCTGGCTGATCGCGCGCGCGGCCATGCCCGCCGGTGTGCCGCTCAAGTCTGCCCTGCGGTATTACCGCGACATTCCGGCGCTCATCGCCGGCTATGGCATTTTGTTCATGCACACGGATTGATTCCTGTTTGGCTATACTGTTTTGCAGCACGGCGTTGCAGTGCGGACGCGGTGCGTATCCAGGGCTTGTTTTCCTGAACAGCATTTCCAACAAGGGGCAACCATCATGGCAGAAGTGGGCAAAGCAGCAGCACCATTCAAACTCAAGGCACACGATGGCACGGAAGTGTCTTTGAGCCAGTTTGCCGGTTCAAAGTGGGTCATTATCTCGTCCTACCCGCTGGCATTCACAGGCGGATGAAGCAATCAGACATCCTCCTTCAACCGTGCGTTGAAGCAATTTGCTGAAAAAAATGCGCAGCTGCTAGGTCTGTCCTGCGACCCGGTGCCCGCGCTGAAAGTCTGGGCGCAAGCCCTCGGTGGCATCGCTCATCCGTTGCTGTCTGATTTCTACCCACATGGTGCAGCCAGTCAGTCTCTGGGCATTTTCAATGCCGAGGGTGGCTTTCCAGTGCGCTCGATGATCATCATCGATCCGCAAGGCATTATGCGGGCCTGCCACGTCTACCCTGCCGGCGTATTGCCACAGGTAGCCGATGTGCTGGCAGAGCTGGCCAGTCTGCAAGCCGCTTGACCCAGGCCGGCGCCGGGTTCGCCCGGTGCCGGCGGGTGAAATAATCTTCGCAGCCACGTAGAATGTCCAGCGAACCACAAGCTCAACAGATTTCGGCCGCGCCTGCCGCGCAACCGAGGAGAGAATAAAAATGAAAATCCGTGCCTTGATGTTGGTTTTGCTGCTGTTTTTGTGTGGCGTGACGCCGGCCGCTGAGCCATGGCCGAGCAAACCGATCACCATTGTTGTGCCCTTCGCCGCCGGCGGCGCGACCGACATCCTTGCGCGCGTGTTTGCCAGGAACCTCGGGGAAAAGCTGGGCACGCAGGTTATCGTGGTCAACGCCGGTGGTGCCGGCACGCGCATCGGCAGCGAGCGTGTGGCCCACGCCGAACCGAATGGTTATACCTTCCTGTTCACCACCTCGGCCTTGACGGTCAATCCGAGTTTTCAGAAGGTGGGCTACGACCCGATTGCCGATTTCACCCCGATTACCCAGATAGGCGTGGCGCTCAATGTGCTGCTGGTCAATGCCCAGTTGCCGGTCAATTCAGTGCAGTCGCTGATTGCCTACGCCAAGGCTAAACCGGGGGGGCTGTCGTATGGTTCGGCGGGCAATGGCACGGCGCCGCACCTGCAGGCGGCCCTGTTTTCGAAAACCATCGGCGTGCCCATGACCCATGTGCCCTATCAGGGTGACGGCCCGGCCATGGTCGATCTGGCGGCCGGCCGCATCCAGCTGATGTTTGGCGGGTATTCCAGCAGCCTGTCTTACATTGAAGCCAAGAGCATCCGTTCGCTCGGCATCACGGCCGCCAAACGCGCCGGCATTGCCCCGGACGTACCGGCTGTGGCCGAGGGCCTGCCAGGCTATGAACTGATCTCGTGGGTGGGTTTGCTTGGGCCGGGCAAGCTCGACCCGGCCATCGTCAGCCGTCTGGATCAGGCCTCGCGTGAAGTGCTCGCCCGGCCCGACGTGATCGCCCAGTTCGCCAAGCTCGGCCTGGAAATCACCGCCATGCCGGCACGGGAATTCGCCACCTTCATGAGCGGCGACGTGCAGAAATGGATCAAGCTCACACGCGAGCTGCAGATCAAGGCTGAATAAACAAGGAGTGCACATGAATTCCATGATCGTTCTTGACCCCCTGGGTGAGCGTCTGACCGGCTTCATAGCGCCGGCCCGGCGTGTGGCCCTGGCAGCAGGGGACCCGATAGGTATTCTGTGCAATGGCAAGCCGAACTCGGCCAGCCTGCTTGCCGGCCTCGCGGAACTGCTGTGTGAGCGTTATGGCCTGACCAAGGCCATGATGTTTGACAAGCAGCTCGAGGCCGACGGCGCCGGCCGGCCCAGTCCGACGGCCTGGATCAATGAACTGGCCGGGCGTTGCAAGGCCGTGCTGGTTGCCAGTGGTGACTGAGGCAGCTGCGCGTCCTGGAGTGTCCAGGACTCGGTGGAACTTGAAAAACGCGGCGTCATGACGGTGAC
>CANJOT010000064.1 GCA_947475815.1 Burkholderiales bacterium
ACCACCGTGCCAGCGCGCGGCTTGCGATGCACCAGGCCGGCAGTCGACAACACGCGAATCGCCTCGCGAATGGTGAAGCGCGAGACATGCAACTGATCACACAACTCATGCTCGGTAGGCAGTTGCGCACCAACCGGGTAGAGGCCGCTTGAGATGGCCTCGCGCAATTGCCGGGCGATTTGCAAGTAACGCGGCGTGGCCTCGCCGGGCGCAGCCTCACCATCGCCAGACTGCAGGCCGGCTTCGGGTGCAGCGGTACCGGCCACCGCTGCCGGGGGCACGGTCTTTTTCCGGGCGGCCTTTGCGGCCTTGACGGCCGCCGGTCGGGCTGATTCTGAAGTCTTCATACGCTGGACTATATCTTTTTTCATTTTGTCCGTACAATTATATTTTTAAACAAAAGCGGAGATCGCCATGGCAGGTCAGGTCAAACAAGTTGGCGCACATACCTATCGCGAAACCTTCGGGCGCTATTTTGAAGACTTCCAGGTGGGCGATATTTACCAGCATCGTCCCGGACGCACCATCACGCAATACGACAACATCCAGTTCACGCTCATGACGATGAACACCCATCCGATGCATTTTGATGAAGAGTATGCCAAACACAGCGAGTTTGGTCGCTGCATCATCTGCAGCCCGCTGACCGTGGCCCTGATGGTCGGCATGAGCGTCACCGACGTCAGCCAGAAAGCCGTGGCCAACCTCGGCTGGGACCAGATCAAGCTGCTGCACCCGCTGTTTGCCGGAGACACCCTGTATGCCGAGTCCGAAGTGCTCGACAAGCGCGACTCGAAAAGCCGTCCCAATTGCGGCCTGGTCTCGGTCAAGACCATCGGCCTGAATCAGGACAAGGTCAAGGTCTGCGAGTTTGGCCGCACCATGCTCATCATGAAGCGCGGCCACGAGACCGAAGAAAAAGCCAACTACTGATCGCAGCACCCAAAACAGATCAATCCAACGAGGAATACCGCCATGACCCTGCCCCAATTCGAACGCGCCCCACGGCATACCGACCCGCAAGAAGAAGAAGCCCTGCTCGACGCCATCGAACGCTGGCTGGAAAAAGAAGTGCGGCCCGTCTGCATGAAGCTCGAGCATGATGACACCTACCCGCAAAAGCTGGTCGAAGACATGAAAGCCATGGGCCTGTTCGGTGCGGTGCTCGATCCCAAGTGGGGCGGGCTGGGTCTGAGCGCTTTGACTTACGCCAGGATCGTCACCAAAATCTCCACCGTCTGGATGTCGCTGACCGGCATTTTCAATTCGCACCTCATGATGGCTTCGCTGATTGAAAAATACGGCACCGACGAGCAGCGTGAACGTTTCCTGCCGCGCATGGCCACGGGCGAGTTGCGCGGTGGTGTTGGCCTGACCGAACCGGATGCCGGCACCGACCTGCAGGGCATCCGCATGCGCGCCGTCAAGGCCGGTGATCATTACGTGGTCAACGGCACCAAAACCTGGATTTCCAACGGCATTGAAGGCAACTGTTTTGCCGTGCTGGTAAAAACCAATGCCGATACCAAACCGCCGCGCGCCGGCATGTCGATGTTCATCATGGAAAAAGGCCCGGGCTTCACGGTCTCGCGCAAGCTGGAAAAACTCGGCTACAAGGGCATTGATTCTGGCGAACTGGTGTTCAATGATTTTCATGTGCCAGCCAACAACCTGATCGCCGACGAAGGCGATGGCTTTTACGCTGCGGTAGGGGGCCTGGAACTGGGCCGCATCAACGTTGCCGCGCGCGGTGTCGGCATCGCCAAGGCGGCGCTCGATGCATCGGTGCAGTATTCGCAAATGCGCAAGACCTTCGGCAAGCCGATCTGCGAACACCAGGCGATTCAGCTCAAGCTCGGCGAAATGGCAACACGGTATGAAGCCGCGCGCCTGCTGGTGGAAAACGCCGCGCAAGCCTACGACGCCGGCCGCCGCTGCGACATGGAAGCCGGCATGGCCAAGTATTTTGCCTCCGAAGCCGGCCTCGAAAACGCCACCGAAGCCATGCGCATCCACGGCGCTTATGGCTACTCGAAGGAATACCCGATCGAGCGTCTGTACCGCGACGCGCCACTGTTGTGTATCGGCGAAGGCACCAACGAAATGCAGCGCATCATCATTGCGCGCCAACTGGTGGCGCGCAATCCGGCCTGAAGAATGGCGCCTGAAGGTCCAAACACGCAGCGCCAGAGTTCAAAAAGCCCGCCCGATGATCGAGCGGGCTTTTTCATGAGCGGCAATCCACGCCGCCTTGAGCATTACCGGTGAAAACGGATAGGGACCAGCGGCCGTGAAGGCTTTTTGGGCTGGGCGCGTTTCGTCGATGGTTCCAAGGATGCTCGAAGTAATGTCCGACACTGGAAGTTCTCCATGCGGTTCCGGAAGTCAATGGATGGCATGCCGGTTGCGTCAAATAATATCGAGATGATCAATCCCACTCGTCAAATCCCCCGCCTTGGCGTGCTTGCTGTGCAGCTTGATGGAGAGCCGCAGATCGTTGACTGAATCGGCGTTGCGCAAGGCATCTTCGTAGGAGATCAGGTCTTTTTCAAACAGGTCGAACAGAGTCTGGTCGAAGGTCTGCATGCCGAGCTCGCGGGAGCGCTTCATGATCTCCTTGATCTCGTGCACGTCGCCCTTGAAGATGAGGTCGGCGATCAGGGGCGAGTTGAGCATGATTTCGACTGCTGCAACACGGCCCTTGATTTCCTTGCGCGGGATGAGGCGCTGCGACACCATGGCCTTGAGGTTCAGCGACAGGTCCATGAGCAACTGTGGTCGGCGTTCTTCCGGGAAAAAGTTGATGATGCGGTCGAGCGCCTGATTGGTGCTGTTGGCGTGCATCGTCGCCATACAGAGGTGGCCGGTTTCAGCAAAGGCGATAGCGTGTTCCATCACTTCGCGGTCGCGGATTTCGCCAATCAGGATGACGTCAGGCGCCTGACGCAGGGTGTTCTTGAGGGCGGTGTGCCAGTCTGCGGTGTCGACGCCGACTTCACGCTGGGTCACCAGACAGTTGTGGTGCGGGTGGACAAACTCCACCGGGTCTTCGATGGTGATGATGTGGCCGTAACTGTTTTCGTTGCGGTAGCCGATCATCGCCGCCAGGGTGGTCGACTTGCCAGAACCGGTGCCGCCGACCATGATGACCAGCCCGCGCTTGGTCATGACCACATCCTTGAGAATGTCAGGGATACCCAGTTCTTCAAACTT
This sequence comes from Burkholderiales bacterium, assembly GCA_947475815.1. Taxonomy (GTDB): domain Bacteria; phylum Pseudomonadota; class Gammaproteobacteria; order Burkholderiales; family Burkholderiaceae_D; genus CANJOT01. The sequence continues at coordinate 3,214 of CANJOT010000064.1, forward strand.
GGGGATGGTGGTGGTGATGGTGCGCAACACCAGGCCGATGCGGCCCTGCTGCACGAAGGCATTGACGCGGAAGCGGCCGATGTTGGCCGGGCTGATGGCGAAGTTGCATTCCTTGGTGGATTCAAACTCGGCGGCCTGTTTGTCGTTCATGATGGCGCGCGCCAGCTCGGACGTATGCTGCGGCGTCATGACCTGATTGGACACCGGCGTCATCCTGCCGTCGATCTTGAAGGCGGGCGGGAATTCAGCCGTGATGAACAGGTCGGAGCCTTTCTTGCTCAGCATCAGCTTGAGCAAGTCGTACATGAATTTTGTTGCCTGCTCTCGCTCCACAGATCACCTTCCTTGGGGTCGGGTTCGTTGACTGCCCTGGCCGACGGATTCGACCAGCGGCATCAACCGATAAAACTGTCCTTGTTGGCCGCTTTGCTGCGCGCTTCGGCCATCGACACCACATTGCGGCGCACGAGGTCGAGCAGATTCTGATCGAGCGTTTGCATGCCGAACTGCTGGCCGGTCTGGATGGCCGAATACATCTGGGCAATCTTGGCTTCACGGATCAGGTTGCGGATGGCGGGCGTGCCCACCATGATTTCGTGGGCGGCGACACGACCGTTGCCGTCCTTGGTTTTGAGCAGGGCCTGTGAGATGACGGCGCGCAGCGACTCCGACAACATGGCGCGCACCATTTCTTTTTCGGCGGCCGGGAACACGTCGACGATACGGTCGATGGTCTTGGCGGCCGAACTGGTGTGCAGGGTGCCAAACACAAGGTGGCCGGTTTCCGCAGCAGTCAGGGCCAGACGGATGGTTTCCAGGTCGCGCAGTTCGCCCACCAGAATAACGTCCGGGTCTTCGCGCAGCGCCGAGCGCAGGGCGTTGTTGAACGACATGGTATGCGGCCCGACTTCACGCTGGTTGATCAGGCATTTCTTGGATTCGTGCACGAATTCGATCGGGTCTTCCACCGTGAGGATGTGGCCGTATTCGTTTTCGTTGATGTGGTCGACCATGGCCGCCAGGGTGGTCGACTTGCCCGAGCCGGTTGGTCCGGTCACGAGCACGATGCCGCGCGGCTGATTGGCAATTTCGGCGAAGATCTTGGGCGCACCCAGATCCTGCATCGACAACACCTTGGACGGAATGGTCCGCATCACGGCGGCGGCGCCGCGCTGCTGCACGAAGGCGTTGACGCGGAAGCGCGCCAGACCCGGAATGGCGAAGGAAAAGTCACATTCGAGGTTTTCTTCGTAGAACTTGCGCTGGCCGTCGTTCATGATGTCATAAATCATGCCGTGCACGTCCTTGTGCTCCATGGGCGGCAGGTTAATGCGGCGCACGTCGCCGTGCACGCGGATCATGGGGGGCAAACCGGCCGACAGGTGCAAGTCGGAAGCGCGGTTCTTGACAACGAAGGCGAGCAGTTCAGAAATGTCCATCTATAATTCCTTGTTGCGCGTGCTAGCGCTCCGCGCTCACTAACATTCAGGATGATTAACTACACGAAAGGCAATCCGACAGGCGCGCCGCCGACGTTCCACCCGGGCGGTCGCCTGTCCGTTTGATTATGTCCACAATATTCGTTAACTTGCAAGCCGTAAACCAGCGTATCGCCGCCGCCGCGCAGGCGGCGGCACGCCCCGTTTCGGCAGTCACGCTGATTGCCGTCTCGAAAACGTTTCCGGCTGCGGCGGTACTCGAGGCTGTCGCCGCCGGACAACAGGTTTTTGGCGAAAACTACCTGCAGGAAGCCCTCGACAAGCAGCTTGCCGTGAACGCCCGGCTCGGTTCGGCTGGTGCGGCGGCACTGTCATGGCATTTCATCGGCCCGATCCAGAGCAACAAGACCCGCGCGATCGCCGAACATTTTGACTGGGTGCACAGCGTCGACCGGCTGAAGATCGCCGAACGGCTGGCGCAGCAGCGGCCGGCGGCGCGCGGGCCGCTCAATGTGCTCATTCAGGTGAACATCAGCGGCGAGGCCAGCAAAAGTGGCGTGGCCCCGGGCGAAACTCTGGCGCTGGCGCTGGCCATCAGCGCCCTGCCCGGCCTGCGCTTGCGCGGGCTGATGGCGGTGCCCGAACCCAGCGACGATCCGGCCGGGCAGGCGCGGCCGCTGGCGGCGTTGCGGCAGCTCGCCGAAAGCCTGCGCGCCAAGGGCCTGCCCTGCGAACACCTGTCGATGGGCATGTCCGCCGACCTCGAAGTGGCCGTGGCCGAGGGCGCGACCATGGTACGCATCGGCAGTGCGATTTTCGGGGCGCGGCATGATGCTATGGCTCCTTGATGTCGGGCAGCCTGCTGCCCTGCCCTCTTTTTTCTGACAACCCCTTTGGAATTCCCTCATGAGCATTGAACAAATCGGCTTTATTGGTGGCGGCAACATGGCCGCGGCTTTGATCGGCGGGCTGGAAACCAGCCAGCCGGGCGCCTGGCGTTTCACCGTGATCGAACCGCTGGCCGCCGCGCGCGACAATCTGCGCCGGTTTGCCAGCGTCACCAGCCACGCTGCACCGAACGCCGATCTGGCAGCCTGCACGGCGATTGTTTTGGCAGTCAAACCACAGCACTTCGCCGACGCGGCACGTGCCATCGCTCCGTGGGCACGGGGCAAGCTGATCGTCAGCATCGCGGCGGGCATCCGTTGCGGCGACATCTCGCGCTGGCTGGATGGCCAGGGCGCAATCGTGCGCTGCATGCCCAATACCCCCGCGCTGATCGGCGCTGGAGTGACGGGACTGTATGCCTCGACCAACGTGCTGCCGGCGCAACACGCGCTGGCCACGCGGCTGCTCGCAGCGGTCGGGGAAACGGTCTGGGTGAAGCAGGAAAGTGAGCTCGATGCCGTCACGGCGGTCTCGGGCAGTGGTCCGGCTTACGTGTTTTATTTCATCGAGGCGCTCGAGCGCGGCGCGCTGGAGCTCGGTCTGGATGCGGCCGCCGCCCGGCAGCTGGCGATTGCCACCATGCTCGGCGCCGCCAAGCTGGCAGCGCAATCGGATGAAGCGCCGGCCGTGCTGCGCGAACGGGTCACCTCCAAGGGTGGCACCACCTACGCCGCGCTCACGAGCATGGCGGCTGATGGCATAGACGCGGCCATCGTGCGTGCCCTGCAGGCGGCGGCGCACCGTGCCGCCGAAATGGGGGACGAGTTCGGCAAGATGTAGTTCAGCAAGCGGTCATGAGACCGGTGCCGCAGCCCGACGACCCACCAGACTACAGCAGGTAGTCCAATGCCAGGCCGGCGAAGATGACCGCGCCAAACCAGTTGTTGTGACGAAACGCCCGGAAGCAGCCGGCGCGGCTGCGCGTGCGGATCAGGCGGTGGTGGTACAGGGCGATCACTCCGGCCACGCACAGCCCGGCACCGTACCAGAGGCCGCGCCCCGTCATGGCGCCCGCGGCGCCCAGCAGAACCAGGGTCATGCCATAACAGGCCATCACGGCCAGCACATCAAACCGTCCGAAGGTGATCGCGGCCGTCTTGATGCCGATGCGCAGGTCATCCTCACGATCGACCATGGCGTATTCGGTGTCGTAGGCCAGCGCCCAGAATACGTTGGCCAGCAGCATGACCCAGGCCACCGTGGGCACGGCTTCCTGCACGGCGGCAAACGCCATCGGAATGCCGAAGCCAAAAGCAATGCCCAGGTAAGCCTGCGGCAAGGGGAAAAAGCGCTTGGTGTAAGGATAGGTGCCGGCAATGAATGCGGCCACGCCGGCCAGCAGCCAGACCAGACCATTGAGCGGCAGGATCAGCAGCGCTGCCAACAGGGCGAGCACCCCCGCCACCAGCACGCCCTCACGACGTGACACCTTGCCACTGGTGATGGGTCGGTTGCGGGTGCGCTCGACATGACGATCGACGTTGTGATCGACCACATCATTGAGCGCGCAGCCGGCCGAGCGCATGAGCACGGTGCCCAGCACAAAAATGACCAGCAGCGCCGCATGCGGCTGGCCCGCCGAGGCGATCCACAGCGCCCACAGAGTAGGCCAGAGCAGCAGCAGAATGCCGATGGGCTTGTCGAGCCGCACCAGATGCAGGTAGAGCCTGAAGCGCGTCAACAGTAAGGAAGGAGGAGCCATGAGTACGCAGTTTACGAAAACAATCGCCAGAAGGCCCGGCGACGCAGTGTAAAGCAAGCCCTAGGCGGCGACAAACCAGGTTTCACCGTCGGCTTCGATGCGCCGCACCGGATGACGATAGGCAAGGCTGAGGGATTCGGCGTTGAGGATCTCGTCACGCGGCCCGGCGCGCACTTCACCCTGTTCGCCAAACAACAGCACATGGGTGGCAAAACGCTGGGCCAGATTGACGTCGTGCAGCGACAGCAGAGCCATCGCGGGCGGGCCTGCGGCAGCGTTGCTGGAGTGGCCGGCGATGCGCGCGGCAAGCAGCCGCAATACCCGTTGCTCGGCGTCGAGATCGAGGTGGGCGGTGGGCTCGTCGAGCAGGGCCAGGCGGGGCGACTGCACCAGCATGGCGGCCATGGCCACACGCTGGCGCTCGCCCCCTGAGAGCGTGCGCACATCACGCGTGGCGAAGGGTTCGAGATCGAAAGCCTGCAGCGCCTGACGGGCGAGCAGATGCTCTGCGCTGCCGCTGCAACAGCCGGGGCCGCGCAAGCCGCGGTAGGGCGCGCGACCGACGAGCACGGTGTCCAGCACGGTGGAAGAAAACACATCGACGGTCTTTTGCGGCACGAGCGCACGTTCGCGCGCCAGCGCACGCCAGTTCCAGCTGCCCAAAGGACGCTCATCGAGCAGGATCTCGCCGCCCTCGGCCGGACGCAGGCCGGCCAGCGTCAGCAACAGTGTGGTTTTGCCGCAGCCGTTGCGACCAAGGACACACCAGAACTGGCCCGGCCGGACTTCGAAATCAAGCTTGTTGACCAGCATCCGTCCCGCCACGGCCAGATGCAGACCACGCACCACGAGGCTGCTCATCGCTGCCTCCACAACAGGCTCAGAAACAGCGGTGCGCCAAGGGCGGCAGTGACCGCGCCGACCGGCAACTGCTGCGGCGCGAGCAGGCAGCGCGCCACGGTGTCGGCGCTGACCACCAGCGCCGCCCCCAGCAGGGCACAAGCCGGCAACAAGAGGCGCTGGTCGTTGCCGCACAAACGCCGCACCATGTGCGGCGCGAGCAAACCCACAAAACCGATCGGCCCGGCGCTGGCCACGGCGGCGCCCGCGGCCAATGCCGCCAGCAACATGGTCTGCAGCTTGAGACGGCCGACACGCTCGCCGAGCAGTGCCGCCACTTCCTCACCGCGCGCCAGCAGGTTGAGACTGGGGGCCAGCCAGAATGCACCGCCGAGGCTCAGACCAAGCACGCCGCCCATCACAGCCCCTTCGGTCGCACCCAGTCCTGCACCGGTGAGGTCACCCATCAACCAGAAAATCATGCCCTGCAGCTTGCCCTCAGGCGCGACGGCCAGCACCAGCGCCACGAAGGCACCCCAGAGCGCGGCAAACATCACGCCCGACAGGAGCAGGCGCTCACTGGCACCGTTGCCCCCGCGGCCGGCAAACTCACGCCGCGCCACGGCGAACACCGCCAGCATGGACAGCAATGCGCCCAGCGCAGCGGCCAGCGAAATGAGCAGAGCCGGCAGGGTCAGCGCGATGGCGATGATGGCGCCCAGCGCCGCGCCACCAGACAAGCCGAGCACATAAGGTTCGGCCAGCGGGTTGCGTAACAACACCTGCAACAGCGCACCAGCCACCGCCAGCAGCGCGCCCACGCCCGCGCCGGTCAGCACGCGTGGCAGGCGCAGCTCGACCACAATGGCATGGCCGGCCGAAGCCGGTTCGAACAGGGCCTGCCAGGCGTCCCAGCCCTGTGGCTCGGCACTGCCGAAGACCAGCCCGGCCGCCACAGCCAGCAGTGCGAGCAGCGCTGGCAGCAGCAGGTGCAGGGGGCGGGCGGGCATGGCGATCAGGTCCTGGCGTTGAGGGTGACGAGAAACACGCGGCCGGGCGTGTTGAAGCCATCGACCAACTGGTAACGCGCGGCGAAGGCGTTTTGCAATGCAAAGCCGAGGCTGAGGTTCTTGTTGATCGCATGGCTGGTGCGCAGATTGACCACCGAGTAGGGATTGAGCGGGATGCGTGCGAAGGTGAGAACGTCGCTGTCGGCCCGACTGCCGACGCGCTGCACATCGGCAGCCCAGCGCCAGTTGGCCCACTCGCGCGCAGCACCGAGATTGAGCGTGTGCGCGGCACGGCGCAGCAGCCGCTGTCCGGTCTGCAGATCAAGCGGCCGTTGCAGGGTGAGATTGGCCGACAGGTCCCACGCTGCGGCGCGGGTCTTGCCGCTCAATTCCAGGCCGGTGATGCGCGCCGCGGCGATATTGTTGGCGATGCCGATGAGCGGATCAAACACGATCAGATCGCTGATGCGGTTGCGAAACAGGGCGGCGCGCGCAAAGGTGTCGGCATGGGCGTATTGCAGGCCGAGCTCGGCGCTGCGCGCACGTTCGGGCTGCAGGGCCGGGTTGCCAAAGAAGGGGTAATACAGATCGTTGAAGCTGGGCGCGCGAAATGCGCTTGAAGCCTGGACGATGGCTTTCCAGTCGCTGCCCAGACGAAGACCGTAGGCCGCCAGTCCGGTGGTGGCCGCGCCGAAGTCGGTGTACTGGTCACGGCGCAGGGCCAGTTGCAGTTCGTGCACGCTCATCTGGCCGAGATATCCGGCCATGACACTGCGCACACGCCGCGAAAACGGCGTCGCAAAGGCAGTCGCCTCACCGTCTTGCGAGAGGTGCTCGACGCCGGCGGTCAGCTGGTGCCCGGTCGCAAGCGCAAAGCTGTTCTGCCACGATAGCTGGCGCGAGCGGCTGCTGGTCCGGTCGACCAGAAACGAAGCCGGGTAGGACGAGGTCGTCTCGCCCTTGTTGAGGGTTGCGCCGACCTGCAGAGTGCTTTGCCATTTTTCGCCGAGTTGCAGACGCGCGTGGGCCGTGGTGGCGTCGAGCGAGGAATGCTCCACATGGGTTTGCGTCCGGCCGTTGTAGGGCGGGCCGAAAAAACTGTAGTCGGTGGCGTCATCGAGATCGAGTCGGGCACGCGTTGACAGGGTGCTCAGGCCGATTTCATGTTCACCGATCTGGCGCGTAATGCGCATCGAGCTTGACTGGTTGCGAAAGCCGTCGATGTCGGGATTGGCATTGGGCACACGGTTGGCATCAATGGCCGAGAATCCGGACGACGAACGACCGGATACCGTCAGCGCCACACGCGTCTTGCCACCCTCCTCGCCGACTTCGCCGCCGGTATTGAGGCTCAGCCCACGGGTGCGCCCGCCACCGGCCTGCACCTGCAGCGCGGCATGCGGCACGCCGCGTCCGCTGCGCGTGAACACCTGCACCACGCCGCCAATCGCTTCGGAACCATACAGGGCCGAAACGTTGCCACGGACGATTTCGATGCGCTCGACTTCATCGAGCATCAGTTGGCGCCAGTCAGCCGCGCCACTGCCGACGGCGTTGACACGCAAGCCATCGATAAGCAACAGGGTATGCGTCGAATTGGTACCACGCATGAACACCGAGGCAACACTGCCTGGGCCGCCATTCAGGGCAATCTGGATGCCCGGTTGCAAACGCAGCAGACTGATGACATCACCCACCTGGCTGGCCTCGATTTCGGCGCGCGTAATCACCGTGGTATGCGGCAGGGTATCGGTGACGACCTGGGCAGACCGCGAGGCCGTCACGACGACCGGTTCGAGGCGCTCGACCGGGCCGGCTTGCGCCAGCACCGGGGTGGCGGCAAGCATCATCAACAACGAGGGTACACACCGCAGAACGCGGCGCGTCAGTAACATCGACTCCATACACTTCTCCCGCCCTGCATCCCCGCAGGACTCAACCACAACACAAAGGGGAAGGCGAAGCCGGATGCCTCAGCGGTTCGGGAATATGCAGATCAGGAAGGCGACCATGCTGGCCGCACGCCGGACAAACGTCCCGGACCGCAGCGCACCCGCAGCGTCCTTCAAAGCGTCTGGCCGGTATCCGGGCTGACAGGAGGATCGCATCGCCTTCCCATGCGTGATGCGCACAGTGGCTTGTTGACGCGACTTCACAGAATGCGACGCGAGCAGGTGTTGCCCGATCACGTCTCATCATGGTCCTGCTTACCGTTGCGGGGGCAGCACAGGTTGGAACCCGGGGGGTTCTTCCTGTTTCCCGTTTAACTGCGTCAACGAACGTCAACGCATGCACCAAACGGAGGTCAGTCTATGCCTTGCAGGGGTGATCAGTCAAATGGCCAGCGGCGTCCTCAGCCATGCGGCGGGCGCAAAGAATCATCAGCATGAACCCCGGTTGCCGCCACCAGCCCCGGCCAGATCAACACCTTGACTTGACGCTGAGGAAAGCCCGGCCTACCATTTCAGGATGTTAGAAGAACTTGACCTACTGGCCGCGCGGGTATTGCAACTGGCCACCCTGACCCAACAGATGCGCGAAGAAAACAACAGTCTGCGTTTTCAGCTTGGTGAGAGCCAAAGCGAAACGCGGTTGTTGCGCTCACGCCTGGACGCCGCGCGCGCGCGCATCGAAACCCTGATCGAAAAACTACCCGCGTCCTGAGCGCCTTGAAAGCCCCGCCCTCCTCATGAGCACCGAAAGCCCCGAACAACTCAACGTCACCATTGCCGGCCGCGACTACCTCCTGTCGTGTGCCCCGGCGGAGAAAGACGCGCTGCTGGCAGCCGTGGCCTATGTGGACGACAAGATGCTCGAGGTGCGCCGGCACAGCAAACTGACCGGCAACGACCGCGTGGCCGTGCTCGCGGCCCTCCACATCACCAACGAACTGCTGTCGGTGCGCGCCTCGCTTGGCGAAAATACCGACCTTGCCTTCAACGAATTTAAGCGTAGAATTCAATCCATCAACGCTGCACTCGATCGCGCACTGGCACCGCAGGAAAAACTGTTCTGACCAGAGCAAATCGAAGGCGCGGCCTAAGCAGATTCGGATTCGTTGTAGGCAGTAGCGCTGATCCGAATGTACTTACGCTTCTCCCTGCCGTGTTTGCTTTAGACCAGACATTCCTTGAACCAATATGTGTTAACCGGTTGCGGGATATTCTGGCGCTGTTGTGATCGTCCCTTGCTGGACGAACCTGATGCGCTGGTGACTGCGACCACCTGAACCCCTGGTTCAGGATGATGGTCTGGCGGCACAGGCGGGGGACTTATTCAAGGCGCGGACTTTTCCGCGCTGGCAGCAGACCAGCGGTTGTCGAACCTGTTCGTCAGCCGCTTGTTTTTTGTGCTGTTGTTTGCCTGCTGCACCCATGCCTGCCGTGCGTCATATCCATGAGAGTCACAGGGTTGACCATGAATTACTGGCTGATGAAATCCGAACCCGACGAGGTCAGCATCGACGACGCTCTGGCTGCATCGGGCGCGACCATGCCCTGGTGTGGCGTACGCAACTACCAGGCGCGCAATTTCATGCGCGACACCATGCGCGTGGGCGATGCGGTACTGTTTTATCACTCCAGCTGTGCCGAGCCCGGCATTGCCGGCCTGGCCGAGGTGGCCAGCACTGCCTACCCGGATGACACGCAGTTCGACCCGGACAGCCCCTACCACGATCCCAAATCGAGCCACGAACAGCCGCGCTGGATGCTGGTCGACATCAAGGCCATCGCCAAGACCCGCCTGCTGGGGCTGGACGAACTGCGCAAGCACCCGGAACTGGCCCATATGCGTCTGCTGGCGCGCGGCAACCGCCTGTCGGTCATGCCGGTCGCGCCCGATGAATACCGCTTCATCACGCGCCTCCTCAAAAAGAAACCCGCCTGAAATCTCCGGCACCCTGGCGCCCTGCAGAATTGCGGCAAGTGGCGCCGGCGCGTACCATGGCGCCCTCGGCCCGTCTCTGGAATTCCCGCAGCGGTCACTTCTCTCATCTCCCACCCTGACCGCGCCATGGACCTTCATTTCATCCTGATTCTCGTTATTCTGGGAGCATTCACGGGCTTTGCCGCCGGCCTGCTGGGCATCGGCGGCGGCATGATCCTCGTACCGTTCCTGACGATGATCTTCACCAGCATGCATTTTGATCCGGCACACGTGGTGCACATCGCCATTGCCACGTCGCTGGCGACCATCCTGTTCACTTCGCTGTCGAGCATCCGCGCCCACCACAAACGCGGCGCGGTCCGCTGGAACATCGCCATGCTGCTCACGCCAGGAATTCTGATCGGCTCGTGGATCGGCCCCGCCATCGCGGCCCATCTGGAAACGCGTGTTCTGGCCGGATTTTTTGCCTTGTTTGTTGGTTTTTCGGCCTTTCAGACCCTGAAAAACAAAAAACCCAAGGCCTCGCGCGAACTGCCAGGCATGGGCGGCATGCTGGCTGCGGGGAGTGGCATCGGCACGCTGTCGGGCATGGTCGGCGCGGGCGGCGGATTCATCTCGGTGCCCTACATGGTGTGGTGCAACGTGCCGATCCACAATGCCGTGGCGACCTCGGCCGTGCTGGGTTTTCCGATCGCCCTGGCCGGTTCGCTGTCCTACATTTATACCGGCTGGAATACACCCGGCCTGCCCGAGCAGGCGCTTGGCTATGTCTACCTGCCGGCGCTGCTGCTGATTGCCGCCACCAGTGTATTTACCGCACCGCTGGGCGCCCGCACCGCGCATGCCATGGACACGTCTGCGCTCAAGAAAACCTTTGCGATCATACTGTTCATCCTGGCGGCCTACATGCTCTATAAGGCGCTGGGCTGATCTGCCGGTCTGCGCCCGCTCAGGCGGCGCGCCGCCTGGACACCAGCAGCAACAGCACACCGCCAAGGATCATCGGTACCGAGAGCCACTGACCCATCGAAAAACCGAGGGTCAGCAAACCGAGAAAGTCATCCGGCTCGCGCGCGTACTCGGCGATGAAGCGGAACACGCCATACCCTATCAGGAACACCGCCGACACCGCGCCAGCCGGCCGCGGCGAACGCGCATACCACCACAGCAGCACGAACAGGGTCAGGCCCTCCAGAGCAAACTGATACAGTTGTGAAGGATGGCGCGCCAGGCCATCGCCCGCCTGAGGAAACACCGTGCCCCACCAGCCATGGGTGACGCGGCCCCACAGCTCGCCATTGATGAAATTGCCCATGCGCCCGGCCGCCAGACCGCCGGGGATGAGTGGCGCAATGAAATCGGTCACTTCGAGAAACGAGCGCCGGCGGCGCGCCGCAAACCAGAACATGGCGCACAGCACGCCAAGGAATCCACCGTGGAAGGACATGCCGCCCTCCCAGACCTTGAGGATGTCCAGAGGATGATCAAGATAAAACAGCGGCTTGTAAAACAGCACATAACCAAGCCGTCCGCCGAGGACCACGCCGAGCACGCCGGCAAACAGCAGGTCTTCCAGATCGTCGCGGCTCCAGCCGCGCGCGGCCACGTGAGCATGCCGCAGTTGCAGGCGTCCGAGCACCAGGAACAGACCGAATGCCAGCAGGTACATCAGGCCGTACCAGCGTACGGCCAATGGGCCAATTTGCAGGGCAATGGGGTCAAACTGGGGATGAACGAACATGGCGATTCCGGAGGGCCTTGGGCGACTGATGCTAGCACAGCACCCGCACCGATTGGACAAGCCGGAGCGCTTTGTCCATCATATCGGGTTCGCGAAGCCGGCAACCGGCTTCCTTCCTCGAACACCGCACGCAGCCAGAGCACGCAACGCCGGAGAATTCTGATGCCTTACAACGAACGATCGAAAAACATCACCCAGGGCGTGGCCCGCGCACCGAACCGCTCGATGTATTACGCGCTCGGTTACAAGAAGGAAGACTTCGACAAGCCGATGATCGGCATTGCCAACGGCCACTCCACCATCACGCCGTGCAATGCCGGCCTGCAAAAGCTGTGTGACGCCGCCGTTATTGCGGTCAAGGAAGCCGGCGGCAATCCGCAGACCTTCGGCACACCGACCATCTCGGACGGCATGTCGATGGGCACTGAGGGGATGAAATACTCACTCATCTCGCGCGAAGTGATCGCCGACTGCATCGAAACCGCCGTGATGGGCCAGTGGATGGACGGCTGCGTCGTGATCGGCGGTTGCGACAAGAACATGCCGGGCGGCATGATCGGCCTGGCGCGCACCAACGTGCCGGGCATCTATGTGTATGGCGGCACCATCCGCCCGGGCCACTACAAGGGCCAGAACCTGACCATCGTTTCGTCCTTCGAGGCGGTCGGCCAGTTCACCATGGGCAAGATGAGCCAGGAAGACTTCGACCAGATCGAACAGCGTGCCTGCCCGTCCACCGGATCCTGCGGCGGCATGTACACGGCCAACACCATGAGCTCGTCCTTTGAGGCGCTCGGCATGAGCCTGATGTATTCCTCGAGCATGGCCAACCCGGACGACGAAAAAACCGATTCGGCGGCCGAATCGGCGCGCGTGCTGGTCGAAGCGGTCAAAAAGAACATCCGGCCGCGCGACATCATCACGCGCAAATCGATTGAAAACGCTGTGGCCGTCATCATGGCCACCGGCGGCTCGACCAACGCGGTGCTGCATTTTCTCGCCATTGCCCACGCCGCCGAGGTCGAATGGAGCATTGACGACTTCGAGCGCATGCGCCAGAAAACGCCAGTGCTGTGTAACCTCAAACCTTCCGGCGAGTATGTCGCGACCGACCTGCACCAGGCCGGCGGCGTGCCGCAGGTCATGAAAATCCTGCTCAATGCCGGCCTGCTGCACGGCGACTGCCTGACCATCACCGGCAAGACCATCGCCGAAGAACTGGCC
>CANJOT010000065.1 GCA_947475815.1 Burkholderiales bacterium
CATCGAAGCCAGCTTTCCGGTTTACGATGCCCTGTATGCCAATTTCAAGGTACATGCCACGCTGCACGAGCAGGGCTTCAAACCGCCGCCACCGACGCGGCCCGGACCGGGTGAAAAATTCCAGTTCCTGCGCGGTGTGCTCAAGGCGGCCGAAACCTGAGCAAAGCCTTGAGCATGCCGACGTCCCGGTCGTGATCTCAGTCCGCGCTTTCAGGCTGTGCTTTCAGTCTAAATGAAAGCGGGTTTCTGAAAACGCCGGGCGCATCGTTTTAGGCGGAGACGGTTTGCCGCCACCATGTATCGGAGTGTTGTGGATCCATTGATCATCGCGGTGATGCTGGCCGGCGCGCTTGCCGGACTGGTGCAGGGCATCTCCGGATTTGCGTTCGTGCTGGTGGCCACCGCCATGCTGGCCTGGGTGCTGCCCCCCGACATGCTGGTGCCCGTGGTGATCTGCGGCGCGTTTGTTGCGCAGCTCAGTTCGATTGCCAGCGTACGCGCGCATTTTGAGGTGCGCCGCGCCGCGCCTTTTCTGAGTGGCGGCCTGCTCGGACTACCGCTCGGCTTCATGCTGCTGCGGGTCATCGATGTGGCCGTGTTTCGTCTGTGTGTGGGCATTGCCTTGATGGTGTATTGCTCCATCATGCTCGCCTGTCGAACTTTTCCGGTGGTACGCGCGGGCGGCCGCCTGGCCGACGGTGGTGTGGGTTTCATTGCCGGCATCATGAGTGGTGTGTGCGGACTGTCCGGTCCGCCGCTGACCCTCTGGTGCGCGCTGCGCGGCTGGCCCAAAGAGGTGCAGCGCGCGACCTTCCAGTCGTTTTTCATCTTTACCCAGATTGTTCTGCTGCCGGTGTTTCTCTGGCAGGGTTTGCTGGGTCCGAAAACCCTGCTGCTGGTCGCCGCCATCGTACCCGCATCGGTTGCCGGTTCGCTGATGGGCGCACGCCTGTTCCGGCGCTTCTCCGACCAGACGTTTCGCACACTGATTTTTGTCCTGCTGTTACTGTCCGGGGCGGCGCTGGTGTTTCCGGCCGTGCACGCAGCGTTTTCCTGAGCGCGTTTTGCTCACGGCAGTTACCGGCGGGACGCTCGCTTCCCTTTGGCAATCTTCGCCTGTAGACTCAAGACTGTCCAACCCTCAGTCCACAGAGCCATCCGGTGGCTGACGATTCATGATGCCCATTGCACCTCCGCCCGGCCGCTGGCAGTTCTGGATAGACCGTGGCGGCACCTTCACTGACATCGTCGGCAAACGCCCCGATGGCACGCTGGTGACCACCAAACTGCTCTCCGAAGATCCGGCCCAATATCGGGATGCCGCCGTGGCCGGCATGCGCCGTCTGCTCGGACTGCCTGCCGGTGCGCCGATTTCGGCGCAGCTGGTCGAGTGCGTCAAAATGGGCACGACCGTGGCCACCAATGCCCTGCTCGAACGCAAGGGCGAGCCGACCCTGCTGGTGATCACGGCCGGCTTTCGTGATGCCCTGCGCATTGCCTATCAGAACCGGCCGCGCCTGTTTGACCTGAACATCATCCTGCCCGAGTTGTTGTACGCGCAGGTGATCGAGGCGCAGGAGCGGGTCAACGCAGCCGGCGAGGTGCTGGTGCCGCTCGACGAATGCCAGCTCGAAGCCGGGCTGCGCGCCGCCCATGCCGCGGGCCTGAACAGCGTGGCGATTGTGTTCATGCATGGTTACCGTTATACCGCGCATGAGCAGGCGGCGCGGCGCATTGCACAGGCCGTCGGTTTTGCGCAGATCAGCACTTCGCATCAGACCAGTCCGGTCATGAAGCTGGTGGGGCGGGGTGACACCACGGTGGTCGATGCCTACCTGTCGCCCATCCTGCGTCGATATGTCGAGCAGGTGGCGCGCGAGATGCCGGGCGTGAAACTACTGTTCATGCAGTCCTCCGGCGGGCTGGCCGATGCCGATGCCTTTCAGGGCAAGGACGCCGTACTGAGCGGCCCGGCCGGTGGCATTGTCGGCATGGTGCGCACCGCGCAACTCGGACTGGCCGACAGCGCGCCTGCGCCCCTGCCTGCGCCCCTGCGGGTCATTGGCTTTGACATGGGGGGCACATCCACCGACGTGAGCCATTATGCCGGCGAGTTTGAACGCGAATACGAAACCCAGGTGGCGGGTGTGCGCCTGCGCGCACCGATGATGCGCATTCATACCGTCGCCTCGGGTGGCGGATCGATCCTGTTATTCGACGGTGCGCGCTTTCGTGTTGGCCCGCATAGCGCCGGCGCCTTTCCCGGACCGGCCTGCTATCGCCATGGTGGTCCGCTGACCGTTACCGATGCCAATGTACAGCTGGGCCGCATCCAGCCCGATTTTTTCCCGCGGGTATTCGGGCCGTGCGCCGATCAGCCGCTCGATGCCGAGGTGGTCGCCGGACTGTTTGCCGCACTCGCCCAGCGCAGCGGCCGCAGTGTTGAGGCCGTCGCCGAAGGTTTTATCCACATCGCCGTGCAGCAGATGGCCAATGCCATCAAGAAAGTCTCGGTGGCGCGCGGGTATGACGTCACGCTCTACACCCTGCAGTGTTTTGGCGGCGCCGGTGGCCAGCACGCCTGTCTGGTAGCCGATGCGCTCGGCATGCAGCGGGTATTCATCCATCCGCTGGCCGGTGTGTTGAGTGCTTATGGCATGGGGCTGGCCGATCAGACGGTCAGCCGTGAACAAGCCCTTGAGCGGCTGCTTGAAGCCTCAGCGCTGCGCGACCTGTCCGCCAATCTGGATCGGCTTGCCAGCGTCGCCGAGGGCGAGTTGCGCCGGCAGCGGCACGATGCGCTCATCATCACGCAACGCCGTGTGCATGTGCGTTACGAAGGCACGGACTCGGCGCTGATTGTGGCCTACCCGCAGGGCGGCGATGTGCTGCCTGCGTTGCAGGCCGCGTTCGAGCAGGCATACCGGCAGCGCTTTGCGTTTGTCATGCGCGGCAAGCGCCTGGTGGTAGAGGCCGTCTCGGTGGAGAGCATGATTGCCGGTGATGCGGCGCTCGAGCCGGAACAGCCGCTACAGGCGCCGCGCGTGGTGCCGCGCCGCGCGACACGCAGCATGCTCTGTGAGGGTGTTTGGCAGGCGGTGGCGCTGGTGGTGCGTGAAGACATGCGGCCCGGCGATGTCCTGACCGGTCCGGCCATCATTGCCGAACAGAATGCCACGACCGTGATCGAACCGGGCTGGCAGGCGCGCGTCAACTCGCGCGACCATCTGCTGCTCGAGCGGTACGAGCCGCGGCGGCTGCGGCATGCCGCCGGCACGCAGGTTGATCCGGTGTTGCTCGAAGTGTTCAACAACCTGTTCATGAATATCGCCGAGCAGATGGGTTTGCAACTGCAGAACACGGCCTATTCGGTCAACATCAAGGAGCGGCTGGATTTTTCCTGCGCCCTGTTTGATGCCCAGGGCAACCTGATTGCCAACGCGCCACACATGCCGGTGCATCTGGGTTCGATGGGGGAAAGCATCAAGACCGTGATCCGCGAAAATGCCGCAGACATGCAACGTGGTGACGTGTATGTGCTCAATGACCCGTATCACGGCGGCACGCATTTGCCCGATGTGACGGTCATCACGCCAGTCTATGCCGAGGCGCTGTGCGCCGCTGAAACGCCGCTGTTCTATGTGGGCTCGCGGGGTCATCAGGCGGACATCGGCGGCACGACGCCGGGTTCCATGCCGCCGTTCTCGACCAGCCTCGCCGAGGAGGGCGTGCGCATCATCAATTTCAAGCTGGTGGACCGCGGTCGATTGCGTGAGGCCGAGATGGTGGCGGTGCTCGGTAGCGGCGCCTGGCCGAGTCGCGATCCGGGCCAGAACATGGCCGATCTGCGCGCCCAGATTGCCGCCAATGAAAAAGGCGTGCAGGAGTTGCGCAGGATGGTGCGGGAGTATGGCCTGGATGTGGTGCGGGCCTACATGGGACACGTGCAGGACAATGCCGAAGAGTCAGTGCGGCGCGTCATCACGCGCCTCAAGGATGGCCATTTTCGCCTGCCGCTCGACAACGGTGCGCACATCGAGGTGAACATCCGGGTGGACGCGCAGGCGCGCTCGGCCGTGGTCGACTTCACCGGCACCTCGGCGCAATTGCCAGACAACTTCAACGCCCCGCCGGCAGTGTCGATGGCCGCTGTGCTGTTTGTCTTCCGCACGCTGGTAGATGACGACATTCCGCTCAATGCCGGTTGCCTCAAGCCGCTCCGGGTCATCATACCGCCGGGTTCGATGCTTAACCCGGCACCACCGGCCGCAGTGGTGGCCGGCAATGTCGAAACAGCCACCTGTATCACCAACGCCCTGTTCGGCGCGCTCGGCGTCATGGCCAGCGCTCAGAACACCATGAACAACTTCACGTTCGGCAATGACCGTTACCAGTATTACGAAACCATCTCGGGCGGGTCGGGTGCCGGCGGTCTGTTTGACGACGCCGGCCAGTTGATTGGCGGGTATGACGGGACCAGCGTTGTGCAGACCAACATGACCAACTCGCGCCTGACCGATCCCGAGATTCTCGAATTCCGCTTCCCGGTGTTACTCGAGAGTTTTGCCATCCGGCCTGGCTCCGGCGGCGCAGGGCGCTGGCATGGTGGTGACGGCGCAGTACGGCGCGTGCGCTTTCTGGAAGAGATGAACGCTGCCATCCTGTCCAATGCGCGCCGCAGTGGCGCGTTTGGCGCGGCTGGTGGCTTGCCCGGCGCGGTGGGCCAGAACTGGGTCGAACGTGTCGATGGCTCGGTCGAGGTGCTGGCCAACATCGGTTCGGTGACCATGCGCCCCGGCGATGTGTTTGTCATCGAAACGCCGGGCGGTGGCGGCTACGGTGCGCCGCCCCGCTAAGCCCGGCGCGACCTGATCATTCTGCCGTGATCTTGCGCTCGCGGATGATGCGGCCCCATTTGTCGGATTCGCTGACGATATAACGCGCCAGTTCGTCGCGGCTGCCCGGTGCCGGCGTCAGGCCCTGCTTGTTGAGTGCTTCCTTGACGTCTTCCGAAGTGAGTACCTTGACCAGTTCGGCATGCCAGCGCTCGAGCAAAGGCCGCGGCAGTTTGCCCGGGGCAACAAAGGCATACCAGTTCAGTGCATTGAAACCGGGATAGCCGGACTCTGCAATGGTTGGCACATTGGGCAGGAACGCCGGGCGCGACAGGCCGGTGCTGGCCAGTGCCACCAGTTTGCCCGATTCAATGTGCGGGCCGGCAGTGGCGGGTGTGGAGTAGTAGGCCGCGACGCGGCCAGCGAGCAGGTCTTGCAAAACCAGCGATCCGCCCTTGTAAGGGATGTGCAGGGTATCAATACCAGCCACATCATTGAACAGTTCGCCGGCCAGATGCGAGGCCGAGCCCGTGCCGGTGGAGGCGAAGTCAAGCTTGCCGGGATTTTTTTTCGCCACGGCGACGAATTCGGCCAGGGTTTTTACCTTCAGGCCGGCGTGCACCACCAGCAGATTGGGAAAGTTCACCCCCATGGTCAGCGGCGCCAGATCCTTGACCGGATCGTAGGGCAGTTTCATGAGGTGCTGGGCGATCGAGAGCGGACCGACCGAGCCGAACAGGATCATCGAACCATCGAGCGGCCCGTTGGCCACCACCTGATGGGCGATGTTGCCGCCGGCGCCGGCTTTGTTGTCGACCACCACAGTCTGGCCAAGGTTGTCGGCCAGCTTCCTGGCGATCAGGCGTGCCGCAAAATCGGCCGCGCCCCCGGGTGCGAAGCCGACCACCATGGTGATGGTTTTTTTCGGTGGAAAGTCCTGTGCACCGGCGGGCAGGGCGTGCAGCACACCCAGGTCCAGCATGACGCAAAGGGAAACCAGCAGACGGTGTTTCATTCAGTTCTCCGGATTGTTGTGGGCGACCAGGGTGACGGCAGGCGGCCATTTTCTGCCACAATCAACGAAAATGCCACCGCAATGGCGATTGGCACCATCATGACAAGCTTGCAGCGGCGCTGTGTCAGTGCGCGGATCGCCGCAGCGTTCGCGGGCTTACGAGCGCAGGATCCATTCGAGTCGCCTGATGAAGACTGGTTCGTGAGGCGCTGATCAATAGAGTATAGTTTCCATCGGTCCGGTGCGGATGCGGCGCTAGTCCGATCCAGACGCCTGACCGGAAATTCCCGGCCGGGACGGAAAAACAAGAACAGGAGTGACGCTTTGAAAATCATCGGAAAAATTCTCGCCCTGAGTGCTCTCGTGCTGGTCTCAGCCGCACAGGCGCAGTCGTATCCGAACCGCCCGATTCGTTTTGTCGTGCCGTTCGGCCCGGGCACCAGCACCGACTCTGGCGCGCGCTTCATCGCCCAAAAACTCGGCGAGGTGCTCAAGCAGACCATCGTCATCGACAACAAGCCCGGCGCCAATGGCTTCATTGCCATGCAGGCCGTGCTCGCTCAGCCGGCCGATGGTTATACTCTGGCGTACAGCACCAATACCACGCACGCCGCCAACATCAGCATGTTCAAGACCATGCCGTATGACCCGGTCAAGGATTTCGTGCCGGTCAGCGGCGTGTCGATTGGTGGTGGTGCCATCGTCGTACGCCCCGATTTCCCGGCAAAGAATATTGCCGAGCTGGTGGCGCTGGCGAAGAAGAGCCCGGGCAAATATACCTTCGGGTCGTCGAGCGCCTTTGCCCGCATCGGCATCGAGAACCTCAAGACCAATGCTGGTATCGACCTGCTCAACGTGCCCTACAAGGGCAGCGCGCCCAACGTCGTGGAAGTCATGGCCGGCACGGTCGACATGACCTTCGATCCGATCATCACCATGTTGCCGCTGATCCGCAGCGGCAAGGTGCGCGCACTGGGTGTATCGACGCAGCGGCGCGTGGCCGGTCTGGACGATGTGCCGACCGTCGCCGAGCAGGGTTTTCCCGGTTATCAGGTACTGGCCTGGCAGGCCCTGTTTGCGCCGGCCGGCACGCCGCCGGAGGCGGTTACCCTGCTGAGCAATCAGATTGGCATCATTCTGAAATCCCAGGAGGCGATCAATTTCTTCCGCCAGAACGCCATGTGGGACACATTGCCCATGAATTCGCGCGAACTGGGCGCCTTCCTGAAGACGGAAATCGAAAGCTGGCGCGTTGCTCTGAAGGCCGCCGGTATGGAGCCGCAATAAGTCTTGGGCGTATTTCCCGGTTTGATCAAAGCCCGCTCACGCGGGCTTTTTTCAATCCCGACCGAGCAGAATCATGGCAATGCCGGCAATCGTGATCAGCGTGCCGACAATCGAGCGCAAGGAAATGCCTTCCCTGTGCTTGAGCAGAAAGTAACTCATCGGTATCACCAGGATAGGCACGCAGGAAACGATCAGGATCGAGACCGACACGCTGATGTAATGCAGCGACATGATGCCCAGGATCTGTGCGCTGATATTGAGTGCGCCGGTGAAACTGAACATGCGCAGGCCGACCGGGTTGGCGGCTTTGAGATCCTGCCAGAGAGTACGGAGTTTTGGCGTCATGCCGAGGTACAGGAGCATGCCGGCCGCGGCGCCAATCAGGCCACCGGCCACCGGTTCATTCCAGTCACGCATGGCCGCGCCGCGCCAGACATTGCCAATGGCATAAGCGAGCGCGCCGCCCAGACCGAGGTAGAGGCTGGAGGTGATGATCCAGCGCAGGCCAGCCAGACCGCCGCGCTGCCCTCCTGGCGTGGCCGCGCGCGCCGCAGCATTGCGCGCAAAGGTACCCGGTACGTAGACCGCCAGAAACAGCCCGGTGACGGTGACGAAAATGCCGGTCAGGGTGGTGGTGTTGAGGCGCTCGTCGAGAAAAATCCAGGCGATCAGGACGGTGAACAGCGGTGCGGCGAGCTGGAAGATGCTCGCCTTGGCCGGGCCAAAGCGCACCACGGCCTCGAAATAGAACGAACGTCCCAGATAGGTCGTGAAGATACCGCCGAGTACAAAATAGAAAAAGGCCGGCCAGTGCCAGGACAGCGCGTCGGTCCGCGTGATGCTCTGGATCGCCAGCAAAAACAGGCTGAACAGAATGTTGACCGAGACGGCAACGAAATAGCCGAGGTTGATGTTGATGTATTTCGAGCCGGTCTTGGTCAACAGGGTGTTGACCGAATACATCAGCAGCGCGGCGATGGCGAGCAGTTCACCCAAGAGGATCTTTCAGAGTAGTGTGATGATGAACGCAGCATCGGCCTTGCCCGACCTTTGCCAGTCAGGCCGTCCCCGGCAATTCGTCCTTGTTATACTTGGCCCTGCCCGGGTACGACGTCCGGCCGGGGCAGCGCGCTTTGTGCGACGCGCTTGGTTCGACGAATAATAACCCTGCATCCGTATTGAGGGAAACATTATGATGATTCTGGCTTCCGCCCGTTTTGATTGGGCACGCGTCCGTTGCGCCACTTTGGCGGCCGCACTTGCTCTGGCCACGCTGGCTGGCCCGGCGCAGGCGCAGGTGCAGGTGCAGGTGCAGGTGCAGGTGCAGAGTTCTGCCGCGCAGGCCGAGGCGGCCTGGCCGTCCAGGCCGATCCGCATCATCGTGCCGTCGGCCTCGGGCAGCGCGACCGACACGGCCGTGCGCAAACAGACCAATTTCCTGACTGCGCGGTACAAATGGCAATTCATTGTTGAAAACAAGCCCGGCGCCAACGGCTTCATTGCGGTGGCGGAATTCCTGCGTGCGCCGGCCGACGGTTACACCCTGTTTGGCGGCAGCAGCACCACGGTGACGGCCAATCCGGTGGTGTTCAAGAGCCTGCCCTACAACCCGGTGACCGACTTCGTGCCGGTGTTTCGCAGCAATTTTCTGCCTTATGTGCTCATGGGCGCTCCCAAACACAAGCTTAAATCGGTCGATGAACTGGTGACCATGCTGCGCGCTGCGCCGGGCAAGCTGTCGTATGCCTCGTACGGCTCGAGCCGTGGCAGCGCCGAGATGTTTCTGCAAAGCGTCGGTGGCAAGGCCGTACATGTGCCTTACAAGAGCAATCCGCCGGCGCTGGTCGATCTGGCGGGCGGACATATCGATTACATGTTTGGCGACATGGGGGGGGCCAAGGGCCTGTTCACTTCCGGGCAGTTACAGCCACTGGCAGTGACCGCACCGAAACGCCTGAAAAGCTACCCGAACGTGCCGACCATGATCGAGGCCGGTTTTCCCAACTTTGAGATGTCGGCGTGGACCGGGTATTTCGCGCCGCGCGGCATATCGCCTGTCATCGTCAGGAAATTCCACGCCGCTGCGTCGGCGTATTTCAAGACCAGGGAAGCCGATGAGTATGTCGAGAGCATCGGTGGTGTGTACGTCGAGGTCGCGCCGGCCGAGTTTGGCAGATGGATCGAGGACGACATTGCCCTGAACCGGGCGGTGTATCGTCGTGCCAACATTGATCCGGAATAAGGGCGGTCAGCGCACCCGGGCCGTGTATCCTGACACGGCCCGCCCGAGCGGTTTTTCCAGGTAAAGTCTGATGAGGCAACTGCGGCAATTTCATTATGTCGGCCTGCTCGGCGCGCTGTCGATCGCCGCGCTGACGATCACCGTCAGTGTTCTCCTGTGGGGTTTGCGCGAGCGCGAACTCAGCCATGCCCGGCTTGAGTCGGTGGCCCTCGCCAAGATGCTGATCTCGGAGACCGATCAGGGGCTCGACAGTGTCGATCTGGTATTGCGTGCCGTGCAGGAGCGCCTGTCCAACAGTTTTGGCAGCCAGTTCGGACTCGACAGCGCGGTCACGCAGTTGCTGCTGGCGTCACGCGCCTCCGGCCTGTGGCAACTGGGTTCGATCTTTCTGGTCGACAAGCGCGGCATTCTGGTCAACTCTTCCCGGCTTGATGCCGGCATGGGCCTCGACCTGCACGACCGCGCCTATTTCAAGGCCTTTATTGCCGACCCGGAACTCCGCTCCTTCATTGAGGCGCCGGTGCGCGGGCGCCTCGACGGCCGCTGGGCCATGTACATGGCCCGGCCGCTGCATTTCGCTGACGGGAAGCTGCGCGGACTGGTGGTCGCCGCAATGAACCTGCCCGAGTTCGAGGCCAAATACCGCACGCGCATCCTCGATTATGAGCGACCGATTTCGCTGTTGGCGGCCGATGGCCGGCTGCTGGCCGGGTATCCGCATCGTGAAAACATGATCGGCGCGATCCCTCCGGAACTGCATAACGAGGTACTGCCCCGTATACCGGGCGCTGTGCGTTTTGTTGAACACCTCAGCGGAGACGGCGAGCGACAGACCTTTGCGCTGGGCCGTCTGGAAAAATACCCGTTCCTGATCACGGTGACTGATGACGAGACCCTGAGTCTGGCCCCCTGGCGCGAGATTGCCTACCCGATTGGCCTGGGCGCCCTGCTGGTGGGCGTGTTCACGGCGGCCGTGGCCCTGTACCTGATCCGCAAAGCAGAAGGCCGTGAGGAGCTCGCTGACGCCCTGCGTGATGCGACTGAGCTGTATCAGCATACCGTTGATTCGGTCATGGATGCGATTGTGACCATTGATGCCGCCCACAACGTCATTCTGTTCAATCCGGCGGCGGAAAGAATGTTCGATCTGAAAAAGGAAGACGTGCTCGGGCGGTCGTTCGAGATGCTGATTCCTGAACGGGTGCGTGAGGGTCATCAAGGGTACGTGGCCGGTTTTGCGGTGGATTCGGGTGGCCCGCGGGCCATGGCGCCACAGCTCGAAATCAGCGGCCGGCGCCGCGATGGCAGTGAATTTCCGATCGAATCGACCATTTCACGCTCTCTGATCGGTGGCTCCCTGCAGATGAGCGCGGTGCTGCGCGACGTAACCCTGCACCGGCGTGCCGAAGCCGGTCTGCGCGAGCTCAACGAGCAACTGCGCAAGCTCTCGGCCTCGCTGCAGGACGTGCGTGAACAGGAACGCACCCGGATTGCCAATGAATTGCACGATGATCTGGGCCAGCAGCTCACCGGGCTCAAGCTCAGCCTGTCGTGGCTGGGGACCCGGCTCAAGGAGGGGCGTTCGGCTACGCCGGACATGGTCGACGAGATGCGCGTGATGCTCGATGCGGCGATTGCCTCGGTCAAGCGTCTGGCGAGCGAACTGCGGCCGCTGATCCTGGACGATCTTGGGTTCGCTGAGGCCATCGCCTTCCAGTCGCGCGAGTTTGCCAAACACAGCCATCTTGAGATGGTATTGAACCTGACGGCGGCTCCGCTGGTATCGGGGGATGCCAATCAGACCGCGCTGTTCCGCATTGTTCAGGAGAGTCTCAACAATATCGTGCGCCATGCCGCGGCCACCGCTGTGCACATCGATCTGATCGAGGAGGGCGACGCTCTGGTACTGCGCGTCAGCGACAATGGCAAGGGTGTGGCCGCTGGTGTGCGCCAGGGTGGCATTGGCCTGGTCAGCATGCGTGAACGCGCGATCGCCATTGGCGCCAGATTTGAAATCATCAGTCAGACCGGCAAGGGCACGACCGTGCAGGTGACCGTGCCGCTCGACGTACTGGACAACCCTGAGGACATGGCATGAAACGCGAAGTGCTGGTGGCCGACGATCACGCCATCATTCGGGATGGCCTCAAGAAGATCCTGGCTGATACGGACGATATGGTGGTGGCGGGCGAGGCCGCCAACGGCAATGCGACCCTTGAGAAGGTGCGTGAGCGCGACTGGAGTCTGGTGGTGCTCGACATTTCCATGCCCGGCCGTAACGGTCTGGAGCTGATCAAGCTGATCAGGAACGAGCGGCCGAAACTGCCGATTCTGATCTTCAGCATGCATCATGAGGAGCAGTACGGCGTGCGTGCCATCCGGGCCGGCGCCTCGGGCTACCTGTCCAAGGACGGCGATACCGATTTGCTGCTGCCGGCGATGCGTAAAATCGCCTCCGGCGGGGTGTTCATCAGCCCGCGGCTGGCGGAGCTGCTGGCCGCCGAGATCTCGCCCAACACCCATGAGCAGCCGCATACCAAGCTGACTGATCGCGAATTCGAAGTGTTCAGCCGCATCGTTCGCGGCGTCAGCCTGACCGCCATCGCCGAGGAGTTTTCCCTCAGCATCAAGACGGTCAGCACACACAAGTCGCATATCCTCGCCAAGATGAATATGGCATCCCAGGTCGACCTGGTGCGCTACGCCATCGAGCATGAGCTGCTCGACGGCAATAAAAACAATCATTGACTTTCCGGAGGGGCGTTCGCCCCCTCCCTGCGCGTGATTCTTACTGGTAGTAGGACTATTCCTATGCCGAATATCATCGCGATCCGATATCGCCATTTCTAACAAAAGCTGACAATTCTGGTCATGGAGCCTGGCAGACGTGTATCTGCCGGGCGGCTCAGATTGATGTCTGGAGAGGTGAATTAAATGAAAAAATCGATACGTTCGATATTGACGATGACGGCTCTGGCGCTCTCATTTACGACCGGGGCTGCCGTTGCTGTGGACAATGATGCGGCCACTTCTCTGGCGCGTCAGAACAACTGCCTGAAGTGCCACGCCGTGGACAAGGACAAGGACGGCCCGTCCTACAAGTCCGTGGCCGCCAAATACAAGGGCAAGGCTGGCGCCGAAGCCCGCCTGATCGAACACATTACGACGGGCGAGAAGGCGAAGTTCCCGGATGGCCATGAAGAAGAGCACAAGATGGTCAAGACTTCTCCGGCAAAAGACATGGTTCAGATCAAGAACCTTGTGCAGTGGATCCTGGCGCAATGACCGCATTGGTGCAGCCGCGTTTATTGCAAGAATGACTATAAAAGAGATGGGGAAGTCCATGAAGTTCATTCGATCGATGTTGATGGCCGGCCTGTTGATGGCCGGCATGACGATGGTGGCGCCAGCCAGTGCGGCTGACACACCCACTGCGGGAGCCGCCGCACAGGCCAAAAAAGGTCTGAGCCGGGACGCGGTCTGCACCAAGTGTCATGACGAAAGTGAGACGGCCCCGGTGCTGTCTCTTTATCAAACCAAACACGGTGTGCGCGGTGATTCCCGCACGCCGAGCTGTCAATCCTGCCACGGCGAGAGCGACAAGCACGTCAAGGGCGACCCGAAGGTCAAGGGCCGCGCCGCACCCGATATCGTCTTCAAGAAGGGTGCTTTCGCCCAATCTGATGACAAGGAACGTGCCGGCCAGTGTCTGACCTGCCATCAGGGCGGCAAGCGCAACAACTGGGATGGTGCCCAGCACCAGAACAACGGCGTGGCCTGCAATGACTGCCACAAGGTGCATGCACCGGCCGACAAGGTCCTGGCCAAGAAGACGCAGACTGAAGTCTGCTTCACCTGCCACAAGGATCAGCGCAACGACAGCAAGAAGCTCTCGCACCACCCGATCGCTGAAGGCAAGGTGGTTTGTTCGGATTGCCATAATCCGCATGGCTCCACCGGTCCCAAGCTGCTTGTCAAGAACACGGTGACCGAGACCTGCTACACCTGTCACGCCGAGAAGCGCGGTCCCTTCCTCTGGGAGCATCAGCCTGTTTCGGAAGATTGCGCCAACTGCCACACCCCGCATGGTTCGAGTATCAGTCCGCTGCTCAAGTCGCGTGCGCCCTTCCTGTGCCAGGAATGTCATGACGGCCCGCACAACAGCAAGACGCCTTATGCAGCCGCAGTCGGCGGCATTCAGGCAGGTCTGATCGGCAACCCACAATCGACGGCATCGGCGAACAGCGGAACCCCTGCCAATCCCAACAGCAACGCGGTCGGTCGGGCTTGCATGAACTGTCACGTGATGATTCATGGCTCCAACTCCCCGGCAGGTGCGTATCTGCATCGCTGAGTCAATGCACAGCTCAAGGTTAAGGAAATATCATGAAAACCAATCAGGAAATGTTCGTTGCCAGAGTGCTTACCGTGGCAGTACGAAGCGCGCTGGTGGTCATGGCCGCGGCTCCGGTGATGGCTTACGCGGCTGACGATGAAGTCAAGGCGCTGACCCAACCGACCAACACCATCGAGGTGGGTGTACAGACCACCTCGCAGGCTTCGGCCAAGTACGGTGAGTACACGGGCCTCAACAAGTCCGGCGCCACGGCGGTGGGCAACATCGACGTGCGCGGCGGCGACGCCTACCAGAACGAAGGTGGCGTGACACGCTGGCAGCTGAGCGGTTCCGACCTCGGTACGACTTCACGTGCGCTGGACGCCACCATCAGCCATCAGGGTTCGTGGAACCTCAGCTTCAGTTACGACGAGTTGCAGCACAACATCACCGATACCTATCAGACGCCTTTTCAGGGCAGCATGGGGGGGAACAATTTCACCCTGCCTGCAGCCTTCGGGGTGATCAATTCGACGGCGATTGCGGCATCCAAGCCGGCCGCGGGCGTGACGCCGGCGGTCAACAACATCGGCAGTGAAATCCAGGCGGTTGGCACGCGCAACATGACGCCCGCACAACTGGCGGCATTCCAGAACGTCAATGTGTATTCGACGCGCAAAAATGCCGCCATGAGCCTGGGCTACACGCTCAATAACGAGTGGAATTTCGGGCTCGATTACAAGCGTCTGGACCAGTCGGGTGCGAAGCTGATCGCAGGCTCGTCCTCGGATGCGCGCACCGGGGCCGGTGCAGCGGGTACCTGGGCCAAGGAGGCCATGGTCATCCTGATGAATCCGACCAACTACACCACCGACACCTACAATCTGTCGGCCAACTGGAAGGGTGAAAAGGCCTACGGCAGCGCGAGCTACGTCGGTTCGTTCTTCCGCAACGCGGATGACCGTGTCAGCTGGATGAGCCCGATCGGCACCGGCAACAATGCCACTGGTGTGGTGACGACCACGCTGGCTGGCGGCTTCCAGCCGAACATGCTGAGTACCATGCCGGCCAACGATTTTCACCAGATCAATCTGAACGGCGGGTACAACATCGCCCCCACGCGCAAGCTGGTCGGTGGCTTCTCCTACGGCCGCAATACGCAGAACACCGATTATCTGGTCGACCTGATGCAGGCTGGCGGTTTGCCGCGGAGCTCGCTCAACGGCAAGGTACTCACGACCAACGCCAACCTCAAGATGACCGACCAGTCCGTCAAGGACTGGACCCTGAGCGCCGGCTTCAAGTTCAACAAGCGTGACAACCAGACGCCGTCAGCCGCGTACCAGTACATTGACCTGGGTGGGGTCAACCGCATCTCCATCAACACGCCCTACAGCAACCAGAAGACGGCGCTGGAATTCGGTGCCGACTACAAGCTCGACAAGCGCCAGAACCTGCGCTTCTCGCTCGACATCGAAGACATGAAGCGCTGGTGCAATAACACGGCGGGCTTTGGCCTGACGCCTGCCGGCACAAGTTGCGTGGCGGTGCCGCAATCGCGCGAAGACAAGCTGGGCGTGAACTACCGGCTCAGGGCCAGTGAAGACCTGACCTACAACGTGGGTTATGCCTTCAACCGCCGTCGCGCCTCAGTCAACCACGATCACATCTCACCTCTGGGCAGCAGTTCCGGGGTCAATGTCACCGGTATCGTCAATTCGGCGAACTATCCCGGCTACATGGCCTTTTTCGATGCTTCACGCAATCAGAATATGCTCAAGGGTAGCGTGAACTGGCAGGCCAGCGAGAAGCTCAACGTCACAGCGGGTGGTCGCTACAGCAAGGACAACTATACCGACTCGACTTTAGGTGTGCAGGATGGCCAGACCATCGGCCTGAACCTTGATGCCGCCTACAGCTACACGGAAAACGGCTCGTTCTCGGCGTACTACTCGACGCAGCGGCGCGAGCGCAACATGATCTCCGGTGCCAGCGGTCTGGGCGCGAGCAACAACGCGACCAGCTATGCAGCGCTGGTGGCGCCGACGGTCACCTTCGCCAACAAGCTTCTGGAACACGATGACACCATCGGCCTGACGGTGCGCCAGAAGAACCTGATGGCGGGCAAGCTGGAAGTGGTGGGCGACTTCTCCTGGACCTATGGCCGGTCGTTGTATCGTACCGACATCAACAACTTCCAGGTGGCCAAC
>CANJOT010000066.1 GCA_947475815.1 Burkholderiales bacterium
CCAGCTGTTGTGCCAGCTGTTGTGCCGGCTTGCCGGTATGGCCCTGGCCAGAGAGGTCGAACAGCCGCGCGTTCATGGCCAACAGGGCGGCGCCAACGCGCGCATCCGCCGCCGCCTCGCGCACGTCCACACGCCGGGCTGTTGCCAGTCCCTGCAAATCGCGCATCATGGCCTGCCAGTCGGGTGCACGGCCCGGTTCATTGCCCAGAAATGCTTCATGCAGCCGCGGCAGGCAATCGTGCATGACGGCGTCGACGTCGCGCGCTGCACGCAGCGCATTGAGCAAGGGCTCGAGGCTGGAGCGCACGGCGACGAGATCAAGTGCCTGCAGCGGCGCGAAAAACCGCACGCTGCTGGCAAAGCGGCGCCAGCCCACCCGGGCCTGATGCACCAGTTCAGGTTCGTCACTGGTTTGCAGGCGTACCAGATTGGCCAGAAAGTGCCCGAATTTCTCCAGCAGCATGGCCTGTACAACATGGGCCGCGGGCAGGTGTTCATCCAGCGCCACGGGCTGTGCCGTCACCGGCGCATCGACTGTGTCGTGCAACAGCGCAAAACCGCGCGCAGCCTTGCTCTGTTCAAGCGGCAGCACCGGCAGCGCTGCGGCGATCAGACTTGCCAGATCAAACAGCAGATCCGGCGTGCCACGACGCAACTCAAGCTCGATCTCACAGAGCGGCATTGCGCGCTGGCCGGCCGCGATGACGCCATGGTCGAGCGCAATTTCAATTTCCGAGCGGTCGCGGCGGCGCAGCAACCACAGGGTGCGGGTAAAGCGCGTGTGAAAACACGGCACCAGACTGGCAAACAGAGCACCGTCGGCATCCATGGCAGCCCACGGCGTGTCGGCCAGCGCGCTCAGCTCGGGGTGCGCCCCAGCCACTGGCGCTTCCCACTCGCCGCGCACACTCAGCGCCGACTGCTCAGCGCCGCTGGTCTTGAGCGTCTGCACCCAGCGTGCCCGGCCGCGGCCGCCAATACGGCGCACACGCAGGGACACGCGCCAGACAGCCAACTGATGATCGGGGGTGTCGAAATAAATCGTTTCCAGATGCTGCACTTGCGGCTTGCGGCGCGCGAGCACGGGCAAGCGTGCCAGGCGCAGTCGCGCCTCGTTGGCATCGCGATTGACGATGGCCAGCTTGAGTTCCACTTCGACCGGCGCTGTGGCGGTGTGCGCTGGGTCCATGACGGTCCGCTTTGGCAACATCCTTCCATCATCGCACAAGCGCCCTGCCGAGGGCAGCGAATTCACCGCCGCCGCCATTGACAATTGTCGTACAATTTCAGGTCTGCCTGAGTAAGACCCATGTTGTGTTGACACGGAGGAGACGATGTTGAAGATTTCCATGAAGCGATTGAATGTCGCCCTTGCGATGTTTGCCGGTCTGGCTGCCTGTCCTCTGGCCGGCGCACAGTCCTTCCCCAGTTCCCCGGTTCGCCTGATCGTGCCCTTTCTCGCTGGCGGCGGCGGCGACACCATCGCCCGCACGATTGCCCGCGGCATGGAAAAAAACCTCGGCCAGTCCATCATCATCGAAAACAAGGCCGGTGCCTTCAACATGATCGGCGCCGGTGAAGTGGCGCGCGCGCGGCCCGATGGTTATACCGTCGGCATGGTCTGTCTGGCACCCTACCTGGCGGAACTGCTGGGCGAAAAACTGCCCTTCGACATCCGCCGCCAGACCGTGCCTCTGGGCATGATGGCCGGCGTCGATACCGTCATCCTGACGCGCGCCGGCAACAGCATCAATTCAGTCGAAGAACTGATGGAACAGGCACGCAAACGGCCCGGCGCGCTGTCGGTCGGCATGTCGCAGGCGGCAACCAATTCGATTCCGCTCGACTACATGGCCAAAAAGGCCAACGTACAACTGACGCTGGTGAATTACAAGGGTGAACCGCAGGCCCTCAACGACCTGCTTGGTGGCTCGATCGACTTTTCCATCGCCGGTGTCGGTTTCGCCCGGCAACACATCCAGGCCGGCACGGTCAAGGCGATTCTCATGATGGGTCAGGAGCGCCACTACCTGCTGCCCAATGTGCCCGCGGTGAAAGATCTGAAGGTGGATGGCTTTGCGTCCTACACCATGTGTTTCATGATCGCGCCTACGGCCATCAATGCCGATGCCGCTGACAGGCTCAACCGCGCCCTGAACGCCGCCGGACGCGACCCCGACGTGCTTGCGCGCATGCGTCAGGAAGGCTTCCGCCTGGAGATTGGTGGCACACCGGATCAGGCCCAGAAGCTGCTCGCCGCCGAGCGCCAGCGCTGGGATGAAACCCGCAAGGTGCTCGACTTCGCACGTTACCGCGAAGGCAATTGAGCCAGTCCCCATCCATCAGGAAACACTGCCATGACAGCCATACCGAACGATGGACATTTTGAAGTGGTCTGGCCGCGCGCCGCGCGCCAGACCAAACAGCGCAGCCTCGCGCCCCGCCTGACGACCCTCGATGGCAAGACCATTGCGCAGATCTGGGACTACGTCTTTCGCGGCGACGAAGTCTATCTGGCACTGGAACAGGAGCTGAGCCGCCGCTACCCTAAGGTACGTTTCATCAGCTGGCGCGAGTTTGGCAATACCCACGGGCCGGATGAGCGGAGCATCGTCGAGACGCTGCCACAGCGCTTGAAGGAGCTCGGCGCCGACGCCGCCATCTCGGCGATGGGCGCCTGAGGGAGCTGTACGCCCGCCGTGTTGCGGGCCAGTGCAGCATGCGAGAAGGCCGGTATCCCTACCTCCTCGCTGGTATCGGAAGGTTTCACCAGCCAGGCACGTGCAACCTCGGTAGGCCTCGGCCTGCCTGATCTGCAGACCGCCCTGATTTCCGGCCACCCGGGCGTGCAAAGCCTTGAGGAACTGCGCCGCAACATCAGGGAGGTCACCGCAGATCGTGTGATCGCCAACCTGACGCAGGTCAGTGCCGTCACCGGACCCGGCGCCGAACCCGGCGTTGGTGAAATCGTATTTGCCGGCACCCTTGCGGAGGTCCACGAGCATTTCCTGCAGCAGGGCTGGAGTGACGGATTGCCCTTCATCCCGCCCACCCGCGCCATGGTGGAGCAATTCCTCCGGCACACACCGCGCGACCGCCGGGAGGTACTCGGCGTCATGCTGCCCGACAACCGCGCCGCCACCATCTGGAGCGTGGCCGTCAACGGAGTGATGGCAGGCTGCCGCCCGGAATACATGCCGCTGCTGATCGCTCTGGTCGAAGCCATGGCGGATCCGGCTTATGGCGTTGAGCACAGCGGCAACACGCCGGGCTCCGAGACCCTGATCATCGTCAATGGGCCGGCAGCAGCGCGACTGGGCTTCAATGCCCTGCAGGGCGTCATGCGGGATGGCTTTCAGGCTAATACCGCCGTGGGGCGCTTCTGGCGCCTGATCCTGCGCAATGTTGCCGGCTTCCTGCCGCACCAGACCGACAAAGCCACGTTTGGCAACACCTGGCGCGTGGCCATCGCAGAAAACGAGGAAACGCTGGCGCGCATCGACTGGCCCAGCGTTGCCGCCGACATGGGCTACCAAAAGGAAGAAAATGTCGCCACCGTGGCGCGCTTCACCGGGGGCAATGTCGTCTCATCATTGTCGGGCAGCACGCCGGACGAGATGCTGCCCTACCTTGCCCACGTCATCGTCGGCCAGATCAGCTGGCACCTGACCTTCACTTTGGGCATTGGCTACGGCACCTTGCGCGTGCTGGTCCTGATCACCCCCATCATTGCCGAAACCATCGCCAAAGCCGGGTGGAGCAAGGCCGATCTGCAACGCCGCCTGTTCGAAACCGCCCGACTGCCCGCGCATCAGCTTGAACGCATCCTGCGCGACTGGACCGACAAGCCGGTGTGGAACCTGAGTGAGGAAGTGGCCGCTGGCAGGATGCCGGCGATCTACGCGCTCTCGGACGATCCACAACGACTGGTACCCGCGCTCTGGGCACCGGAGCACTTCATGATCGCCGTCACGGGCGATCCGCTACGGACCAACGCTTACGTGTTCACCTCCAACGGACAACTTGGATTCCCGGTGGCCCGGCCGTTCATCATGGCGTGACTGTGCCGGCGTGAATTTCTTGCGTGGAAACAACACTGGCGCAATATCTGATTTTTATTTAATTTTTCATAACAGAATCGGGGGCGTGCCATACGAGCGGATTAAGTCCGCCCATCCCGGCCGGTAACGCCACATCAGGTACCAAAACGTGCCTCGACCATCACACCTATTTTTTTCAGAAAGGGCGTCGGCAATTCACCACCAGCGCAAACAATGACGATATCGTTTCTCAGGCGCAGATCGCCCGAACCAGTGCGCAACACGACCTCTTCCGGAAAAATCTCAAGCACCTGCGAGTCCAGCATCACGGCAAGGCGCTCCTCCTCGAGTGCTGCATCAAGGCGGTTGAGGTTCTTGACCTTGACACGGTTGAATGCGGAGCCCCGGTAGGACAAGGTCACAACCGCGCCTGTTTCTTCCGCAACATCGAGCGCCGCCTCGAGTGCACTGTCCCCGCCGCCGATGACCAGCACGTGCATGCCGCGGTACTGTTCGGCTTCGATGAGTCGATACACCACCTTGGGCTGATCCTCGCCCGGCACACCGAGTCTGCGTGGTGTGCCGCGCCGACCGATCGACAACAGCACCGTGCTGGTGCGATAACTGGCCTTGCTGGTCGTCACCTCATACCCCCCCTCGACAGGCACAATGGCTTCCATTTTCTCGTTGTAACGAATAGCCAGATCGGCCCTGTCAAAGACGCTCTGCCACAACTCCATCAACGCTTCCTTGGTGATCTCGCGAACCTTGATCTTGCCGATCAGGGGCAGGTCCATCGGGGCGGTCATGACGATCTTGTTGCGCGGATAATGGTAGGTGGTGCCCCCGAGGGAGTCTTCCTGATCGACGGTCACGTAGTTGAGTCCGAGCTTCTTGGCGGCCAGAGATGCGGAGATACCGGCCGGTCCGGCACCGACAATCACCACGTCATGCTCCATGCCGGCACGCGCCACCTTGGCAATGTTGTCGATGGCCTGCCGGCCCTGTTCAACCGACTTGCGGATCAGCCCCATGCCGCCCAATTCGCCAGCGATGAAAATGCCCGGCACATTGGTCTGAAAATCGGGATTGACCAGCGGAATTTCCATGCCCCGTTTTTCAGTGCCAAACACCAGCCGGATCGCCTTGTTCGGACACGCGGTCTCACAAGCACCATGGCCGATACAAACTGCCGGATTGACGAGCACCGCTTTCCCATCAATAATTCCTATGGCCTCTTCAGGACACGCTTTAACACACGCGCCCGAGCCGAAACAGCGTCCGATTTCAAAATGCGGATGCAAGGTCGCCGGCTCGGTCAAGCCACTTTCAATGGCGTCTTTCAGGGTGGCCTTGGCGAACGTGTTATGCCGCAGTCTGGAGCGAACATATAGCAGCGCGACCAGCAACAACGGTAACAAATAGTAGAGATAATAGTGATAGGCGGTCATATCCGCTGATGGGGAACGATGGGTGAGCGGGAGAGCGGATCAATGAAATCAGGGTAACGTATGAAACGTGTTAATTGTACATTTTGCAGTCGTTAAAATCTTCCTGAACGCCAGCATGCTCACGAGCTAATCAAGAATCAATGTCAGTCAACGCATTTTCCAAAGACATCGGCGACAAGCCACTCAAGACCTGGCAGAGCCTGCTCGCCTGCCTGCTGCTCGTTGGCCTTGCCGGCCTGTGCTACTGGGTTGCCGAAAACCGGCCCTACACGCCGGCCTCGGACCTGGGGTATTACATGGGCATGGCCGGCGGCTTGATGATGGCCAGCATGTTGTTGTACCCGATACGAAAATACTGGAAGTTATTGAGCCGACTCGGCTCCCTGCGCGCCTGGTTTGTCGTGCATATCTTCTGCGGCATTTTCGGCCCGGTGCTGATCTTGCTGCATTCCACCTTCAAGCTGAAATCATTCAATGCCAGCGTGGCCTTCTGGACCATGATCATCGTTGCCGTCAGCGGCTTGTGCGGACGATTTATCTTCACCCAGGTCTACCTGGCGCTGGAGCGTCGCAAAAAAGAGGAAGACGAAGCCGCAGCAGCAGCGAAAGCTCAGCCGGGTGGCGAACTTGAGGCAAAGTACCTTGACAAGGTGCACCGTACTGCGCGATTAAGGACATTGGCACAACTTCTGGCGTGGTGGCAGATCATGCATGTTCCCTTTGTTTATATTTTGGCCATCAGCGCCATCGCACACACGATCGCCGTGCACATGTATTGAACCCGGCGTTATGAGAATCATTCTTCGCATGCTGTTGGCGCTCTGGTGCCTGCTGTGGCTTGCCGGCCCGGGCGCGCACGCGCAATCGCTCGAGGGCGTGCTGAGCCCGGGCGTGCTGAGCAATGCACACGCCAAACTTGAATCCGAGTGCAGTGCCTGCCACAAATACTTCAGCCGCAACGCGCAGGACCAACTTTGCAGCGAATGTCACAAGCCGGTCGCTGAGGACATCCGCGCCGCGAGCGGATACCACGGCCGCCTTGAGGACAAGACCTGCCGCACCTGTCACGCCGAGCACAAGGGCGCGAACAATACCCTGATCGTGCTCGACAAGAAAAAATTCAATCACGATCAGACCGATTGGCCGCTCCACGAAGCGCATGCCAACCTGGGCGAAAAATGCGAGAGTTGCCACGTTGCCGGCAAGAAATACCGGCAGGCACCACTGACGTGCAATGGCTGTCACGCCAAGGACGATGTACACAAAGGAAAACTCGGCGAAAAATGCACCGACTGCCATAACGAGAAGAAGTGGAAAGACGTCAAGTTCGACCACGACAAGACCCATTTCAAACTGGAGGGCGGGCACGCCAAGTTGCAATGCAAAGCTTGCCATTCAAACAATCTTTACAAGGACACGCCGCGCGATTGTTTTTCCTGCCACAAGAGTACCGACAACAAATCCGGCCATCACGGACGTTATGGACCGAAGTGCGCCACTTGCCACACCGTCGCCAACTGGAAGGAAGTGATTTTTTCTCACGACCGCGACACCCATTACCCGCTCAAGGCGAAACACGCAGAAGCCAAATGCGATGCCTGCCACAAGGGCATTTTGTATCAGGAAAAACTGGCCACCACCTGCGTGTCCTGTCACCGCAAGGACGACAACGAGCGCGGACACAAAGGCACTCTTGGCGACAAGTGTGAAACCTGTCACGCCGAACAGGGCTGGAAGCAGGCGCGCTTCGATCATGAGCGCGAC
Organism: Burkholderiales bacterium; assembly: GCA_947475815.1. Classification (GTDB taxonomy): domain Bacteria; phylum Pseudomonadota; class Gammaproteobacteria; order Burkholderiales; family Burkholderiaceae_D; genus CANJOT01. The sequence continues at coordinate 7,256 of CANJOT010000066.1, forward strand.
ACGAAATTCAAGCGCATCGGCAAACACGTTGACGCCAAGTGCGAGGCTTGCCACAAATCCGGTGTGACCGCGGTGAAAGGCGTGGCGCCAGTCAAACCTCCCCAGCAATGTTACGGCTGTCACAAGAGCGATGATGACGCCAAGGGCCACAAGGGCCAGTTTGGCGAGAAGTGTGACACCTGCCATAACAACAACAGCTGGAAAGAAAGCCGCTTCGACCACAATCGCGACACCCCGTATGTGCGGCGCGGCAAACACATCACCTCAGTCTGTGCCGCCTGCCATACCGGTCCGCTCTACGGACCCAAACTCTCACAGGAATGCGTCAGCTGCCATCGCAAGGATGACCAGGAAAAAGGCCACCGGGGAACCCAGGGCACACGCTGCGCCGACTGCCACAGCGAAAGCAACTGGAAGGTAGAAAAATTCGACCACAACAAGTCCGTCTTCCCGCTGCTCGGCAAACACGTACGCGTCGAATGCAAGAACTGTCACGCCACCGTGAGGTTCAAGGAGGCTGCCAAAACCTGCATCGGCTGTCACGACAAGGATGATGTCCACAAACGACGACTGGGGACAGACTGCGAGACCTGCCACAACGCCAGGTCATGGAAGAGCTGGGATTTCAATCACAACAAGACCCGCTTCAGGCTCGAGGGTGCACACAGCCGTCTGGAATGCCAATCCTGCCACAAGGAGGTGCTGGTCAAGGGCAAGAGCATGGGCATGACCTGCATCAGTTGCCACGCCAAGGATGATATCCACCGTGGCAGCTTCGGGCTGGAGTGCCAGCGCTGCCACAGCAACCGTTCGTGGCTGGATACCCCCCGCACCCGGTAAGACTTAATGCGGTATGAGCAGATTGCCGCCGGTCTCGCGGGCAGCAACGCAGCGCGCCTCCGCGATATCAACCAGTTGCCACCAATCCTCGGCCTGATCGCTGATACGCTCGGCCAATCCATAACAAGCGAGGAGATGATCGAGAGGCAATGCCGCCGGCGCAGCCGACGCCAGCCAGCGACGCAAGGCGATTTCAGCATGGTCGCTATCGGCATTGGGCGCAATCAGTACAAAGCGATCGCTGCTCCAGCGCACCAATACATCACCGAGGCGCATGGCATCGTTGAGAACGCCTGCCACTTCCCTGAGCGCCACTTCATTCACTTCATGGTCTGGCTGGCTGAAGTCAACCACGATCAGCACGAGCCTGCTATTGACGCGCTGGGACAGTGAGAACTGCAGCTCAAACCATTCCTCTCCAAAGCGTCGCGAAAAGCAGCCAACCACGTAGTCATGCATGGCCTCACGCACCTTGACTGTCAGCAGAGCCAACTGCGAAACGCTGGCAAGCATGGCGATGCCACCGATCAGCAACAGAATCACCAGCCCCCCGGCAACCGCCGCCCAGTCGACACCACGTAACCCGGGGACAACCACCAGGATCAAAGAGATCAGGGCGAACAACAGAAAGGCCGCACCCTCGCTCAGTGCGAGCGGAAAAACCGCAGGCAATGCAGCCAGCACCAGCGGCATGCAGGCATAGCCGCCGGCCAGGGCATCGGGCAGCCACGGCGGGATTGCCGAGGCGAGAAACACCATCACGAAGATCTGTGCTGCGGCAGGCACACCACACAGCACCAGAATGGCGCAGTAAGCACCCGGTCGCGTAGGCCGGTAGCGGCTCAGAAAAGTGATGGCAAAAAAAGCCAGGGCCATGACCAGATGCAAGGGCAGCAGTCCATTGCGCAGACCCAGAGCAGGCAAGGCTGCCTCGATCAGCACCCACAGAAGCGCGAGCGTGCCACAAAGGAAGGCAACCAGACGTGTGCGCGCAATGATCATCACGGAACGTTCGACCATGAGCCGCTTTGAATGGGTTGCCGTGCTGAACAGGCTGCGCCGCTCACCTGCGCTGAGCTCCGCCAGCAACAGCGATGAGCCAAGCTTGCGGATCATCGCGAGAGTAGGATTGATCATTGCCTGAGTCCGCCAAAAAATTCTTGTCCGTCCAGCACCTCTGTCATATCGGGCAAACCGGGACGAACTGAATTGAGCATCATTCTCATCCCAGCCGCAACGCATGTGGAAGCAGTTGACCGGCAATATTCTGATTGGTAAAAACGTGCGAAAGTGCCTCGTATTTTACAGGCTATTTGTATAAAAGATGAATGTACACATGCAACATTTAAGACCCCGTCCAGCGATACTTTTCACGAGAATTCTCGATCCTTGGCCATCACCTCATGCTGCAAGTTCAATCATATCCAAACACCGCAACCTGCGTGTTCTCCAATATCGAGAGCAAGCGATCGCAGGCGTGGTTGTTGTGCAGGAAAATTGCTCTGGTGCTGATGCTCAACGCAGGACTGGCGTGGATGCCTCAGGCTGCGGCGCAGGTACTCGACCGCATTGAAGTCGAGGTGAGTCCGCGGGGCGGCAAGGAAATCATCGTGCATTTTCTGCGAGATCTCGCTGTGCTACGCGTGTCACCCAACGGCGCCGGCCAGACTTTGCGCATCTATGTGCAGTTCCTTTCCGAGGGCGACACGGCGCGCATGCGCGAGACCCTGCGCGCGGGACCTCGCCATGGACTCCCCCCGTTTGAGGTGACCTATCCTGAACTTGACGGCTCGGTGTCTGTGGCCTTTGCCGCACCCCTGCAGTTTCGGGTCTCACAGGTGCGTGGCTCACGGACCGTGAGCATCATGATCCCGGACACACCCTGACACGTTTTTCCTGCAACGGACCTGAGAATGGATGGCGCAGGACGCATCTTCAAGAGAACTTTTAGGTATAAAATTAACTTTAGATAATTTTATACCTAAATTGTAAATCAGCAAGAACCGGCGATCGTCAATGATGACCGGCAGACGGGGGTTGAGTGCTTATCAAAACAAAACGCCGGACCGTGGGTCTCTCCATGCGTGCGGCGTGTTGCACATTTTCTGGCGCCGCCATGTCCGGCGCTGCAGGCACGGCTGTGTTTTCCATGCTGGCCGTGGCAGTGCTGTACATGGCACCCGCACAGGCGCAGGTGCTGGATCGCATCGAAGTCTTTCCGGCATCGAAGGGCGAAAGCGAAGTTGTGCTCTGGTTTCAGCGCGATGTCGAGTACCTGCGCTCGGTGCCGGCCAACGCGGGCAAGTCAGTGCGGCTCTATTTTCGAGCCATGGCCACTGGCGAAGGGTCTGGCATGCGCGAGGTGCTGCGCAGTCCGGCGTTGTCGGGCCTGCCAGCCTTTCTGGTCAGCTACCCGGAGGTAGATGGCTCGGTCTCGTTCTCCTTTGAGGCCTCTGTGTCGTTTCGCATCATCCAGGCACGCGGGCCACGCAATGTCAGTGTGTTTGCCAGGGCCACCGAAGCGCGCGTCGCCGCCCCGGCTGCCGAACTTGCCGCTGGCGTGCGGCAAAGCGTTGAGCCCAGGCTCGTCAGTGGCCAGCCCGAGATTGTCCTGTTGCCGGTGCCCGCGCCAGCGCCACCCGCTGCACCGCCACCCACTGCAGAGTCCCCCCTTACGCCGCCACCATCACTGCCCCCGGCACCTCAGGCAGCGCCAGCGGACATGAAAGAGGCACTCGAGCGTGCCCGACAGGCCTCACAGGAATCACTCGATCCGCTCGGCGCCGTCCCTCTGGGGCGGGTGGAGGAAGCCACACGTATCCTGCTCGCCAATGGCAAACGTGCGCTGGCAGCGAATGACTTGCCACTGGCGCTGCGCAACCTCAGTCAGATTCTCAATCTGCCTTCGAGCAGCGCAACACGAGAGGCCCAGGAACTCATGGGCGTGGTGCGCGAACGCAGCGGTGAATTTTCCAAGGCGCGCGGCGAGTACGAACTGTTCCTGACACTCTATCCGGATGGGGAAGACAGCGTACGCGTACGCGCCCGCCTGACACAACTGGGCACGGGCACACCAACGATCGCGGGCCAGCCCGCGCCGCCGCGCGCCGATGACCAGCCGTGGACCATCAGCGGCGGCCTGTCGCAGAATTATTATTCGGGCAACTCACATATTGAGATTCTGACGCCACCCCCGCCGGGACTGGTGACGTTCAATCAGCAGTCGCTGTCGCAGACCGACCAGAGCTCAATTGTCTCGAGCATCGACTTCACTGCGCGCAAACGCAGCGATGGGCGGGAAACGCGCGTCGTCTTCCGCGACATGGCAACCACCAATTTCCTGCCCGGCCAGAAGAACCTCAATCGACTGACCACCGCGTATCTGGAGCAGAGTGACCGAACCGCAGGTTATCTTTATCGCCTCGGCCGGCACTCGGGCAGTTTCGGCACCATCGGCCTGATTGATGGCGCCTCTGGCTCCTACCAGATCAATCCGAACTACAAGGTCAATGCCAGTTTCGGTTCACCTTCTTAGTTCGTGCCCACGCCGATCCAGCGCACCATCGGCGGATTCAACATCGAAAAGCAGACGCAGATGGGCGAGCCCGGCGGCTCGCTGTATTACGTCAAGCAGACAGTCGATGGTTATACCGACCGACAGGCGGTGGGCATTGAAGCGCGCTATTTCAACAGCAATCTGTCCGGTTTTTCTACCTACGATTACGACCTGACCTTCAAGCAGCGAAATATTTTCATGGTGCAAGGAAATTATCGCATGGAGGATGGCACCAATTTTCACGTCCTCGGCGACTTGCGCAAGGCGCCGTTTCTGCAACTGACCAACGTTCTTCCGGCAGTGCCCTCGCCGCTGCCCGACCTGCGGCCCGCACTTACTGTGACAGATGCACTGATTAACAGTGGTGTCAGCCTGTCCGACCTGCGCCTGATGGCGCGCGCCGTGACCGCCGAATCGCGGCTGACCAACGTTGGTGTGACGCGACCGTTCGGGGAAAAGTTTCAGGTGGGCTTTGATGCCAACTGGAGCAGCATCTCGGGCATGGATGGCGCTGGCTTCATTCCGGCTCAGGCGGGCAGCGGCACGACAGTGTCCTACAACCTGTCACTGGTGGGCAGCAACTGGATGGTGCAGAACAATTTTGATGTACTGAACATCAATCAGGTGGCTGCGCCCACCTATCATGGGCAAAACATCAGTTTCAACCACAACGCCATGTTCAACGACATGAAATTCCGTCTTGACTTCGGCTATCGGATCTACCGGCAGAACGACGTCAGCGGCGGCCTGCTCAAGCGCGACAGTCCGACCGTGCGATTCAGCTACCGCGTGCTCAAAAATGTATCGATCGAGGGCGAGTTCGGTGCAGAAAAATCCCATCAGGTCGATGGCACCGGGGTTCAGGTGGATTCACGGCGCGCCTACTTCTACGTCGGCTATCGCTGGGACTTCCAGTAAACCGGTACAAGCCGAATTTTCCTGAACGCGGAAGGTCAGCATAAGGACTTGCCGCGCGCTCATCCCTACCATCGGGCATCGGCCTGGTTGTGGCAACTCTTGCAGTTCGTCACGGGGGTGGTGGAGCACTTGTGGTCACTAACGCTCTTGGCCACCTTGCTGTATCCCGGCGGGCCTGCGGGATCGCACGACCAGCTCACACCAAAATACAGTTGCGAGGTGGTGCCATGGCAATTGGTGCAAGTGGTTGAATACGTGGTCATGAACGTCGTGCTGTGTTTGGTCGACAGGTTCAATGCCTTGGCAAATCCGCCCGTTGTCGTGACCGAGTGACAATTCGAGCAGTCGGCCGTGGTCGGCACATGCTTGACCGCGCCCATGGTCAGCGGCACCACCGCCGTCGCATAAGTCTGGCCCGTGTGGCAGCTGTTGCAATTGTTGACGATGCCGGTGTGCACCATGTTCCAGGTCCTGAAGCCATTGGGTGTCACCGTGCTGGTATGACAGATCGAACAATCCAGATTGGTCGTGATGTGATTGACCGGCTTTGACACCGGTTTGACGCCGGTCGCGAAGGTCTGGCCGTTGTGACAAAGGGCGCAGTTGGTGGCGATGCCGGTGTGGCTCATGTTCCAGCCGACCCCCATGCCGGCGAAACCGCCGGGCACGGTGGTCTGGCTGTGGCAGGTCACGCAGTCCAGTGTTGTGGTCACGTGAGTGCCCGGCTTGACCATCGGTACTACACCGGTCGCATAAGTCTGCCCGGTATGGCAGGAGATGCAGGACGCGGTATTGACATTGCCGACATGCACCATGGTGCGCGCAGTGAAGGTATTGGTATTGATGTGACAGTTCGAGCAATCGCGGCCGGCCAGCGTGGCGATGTGGGTGGCATTATTTTTTTAGACCGGCGTGACGTTGGCAAACGCAATGGGCGTGCCATTGCCATGGCAATTGACGCAGCCGGCGACAATGCCGGTATGGATCATGTTGCCCACTGAGAACGTGGTGGTGTTGGCGTGGCAGGTAACGCAATCCAGATTGGCCGGCGTCGTGGCGATGTGGCCACCGGGTCCGCCTACCGGAGCAGTCTTGACAGCAGGCGTGACACCAGTCGAATACACCTGGCCGGTGTGACAGCCATTGCAGGTCACCGTATTCACACCCGCATGATTCATGATGTAGCCCACGCCCTTGCCGGCAAAGCCGCTGCCTGAAGTGCTCGCCGCCACCGCCGTGCTGGCGACGTTGCGGGCGTTGGTGTGACACAGATTGCACTGCGTCTGACCGGTCGCGTTGAGGGTGATGTGGGTGCTCGGGAAGCCGACAATGCTGACCGTTGAGTAGGTGCCGGCAACCGTCTTCCAGATGCTTGAGGCCAGGTGACAACTGCTGCAGGTCTGCGCCGCGACCACCGCGTGGTTCATAGTCCAGACGTTGAAGTGCGGCGGGCCGGCTTGCAGATAGCTGGTGTGACAGGACTCGCACGACGCGCCGCCGTAATTGATGTGATTGACCGGCGGATTGGTCGCTGCGGGCATGACATTGCCGGTGTGACAGGCGGCACACTTGCCGGCATCTACCGCAGTGTGCGCGTGGGCGCCAGTGGCTTGGGCAAATCCGCCGGGAACGGTGGTAGCAGTGTGACAGGCATTGCAATCGGGCTGCGAGGTCGGTGATGGCAACGGCGCACCATGGGCATTGGGTGCGTTGTTGGGCGTGACGATGGTGGCTCCCGAATAACTCTTGCCGGCGGCATGACAGCTCGCGCACTGATTGTTGGCCAGCACGGCCGAGTGGTCCATCACCCAGGTCTGGAAACCGTTCGGCACTGTCGTGCTCTTGTGGCAAGTGCCGCAGTCCCCGGTCACTGCAATGTGGGTGTAGCTGGCGTTGTAGCCACGCGGATTGGCAGCCGCGCCGGAATTGAGTGTGCCGACGATGCCTGTGCCGATGCTGTTGGTATACGAAGCCGCCGTTGCACCGTGGCAGGAAGCGCAGGGGCCTGGCGTTGTCGAGTGTCCGGAAGCCATCGACCAGTTCTTGAAACCCCCTGTGGTGGTATTGCTGTGACAGACCGAGCAGTCACCAGTGGTGGAAATGTGGTTTGTTCCTGCAGTGGTTTTGGTCCAGATCGGCGTGCCCGCGCTGTTGGTGAATGCCGCGCCGCCGTGGCAACTGTTGTATGTCGCAATGTTGGCCGCCGCATGGTTCATGGTCCAGACGCGGAAGCCGCCCGACGCATAGCCTCCACCCGAGTGGCACGACGAACAATCACCGGTGAGCGGGGCGATGTGCACCACCGCCCCGCCGGCTGCATTGACCGTCGTCGAGACGATGCGTGTGGCGCTGCTGTTACGGAAGCCCGGCGCAGCCGCGCCATGGCAGCTCGCACACTGTGTGGTGTTGACCGCGCCATGCAGCGTGGCGTAGTTCGAGGTCCAGTTCTGGAAGCCGCCGACCACAAAGCCCGTCGCCGTGTGACAGACGCTGCACTCGCCCTGCGGTGCCGGCAGGGTCGCGATGTGCGTCACGCTGCCCTGCGTCACCATGCTCGCGCCCGGGAAGGTCTTGCCTGCGGCGTGACAGCTTGAACAGGTCTGCGTCACGTACGCAGCGCCGTGGGTGGTCGAATTCATCATCCAGGTGGCGAACGAGGAGGCTTGCGAACTATGGCAGATGTCACAGGCCACGCCTGGAATCGTCGGCATGTGGCCGGTGATCTGACCGGTCGCAATCGCGCCGTTATGACAGGTGATGCAACTGCCCGCAAGGGGTACCGGTCGGGGGCCGACGCCTGCCACGTGCGGGTTGCCTGTGCCGGGCCGCATGACGGAGAACCCTCCCGGCGGGCCAGATGAGGAACCCAAAACGTGACACACCGAACACTCGGTGGTGCCCGTGGGTACATGTCCGCCCGGCTGATTCATGACCGACGGGTACAACTGGGCCGATGTGCCGTGACAACTGATGCAACTGGTCGTGTTGACCACGCTGTGATCCATCGTCCAGGTGGCAAATCCACCGGTGATCACTTTGCTCGTGTGGCAGGTATCACAACGCGCCGCACCGATCGGAATGTGCGCCGTGCCCGTCGGTTTGGTCACCAGCGGCGGTGTGCTCGCCATGAAACTCACACCGGTGTTGTGGCAGGTCGCGCAGGCCATGCCCGCTACCGTGGCATTGTTGTGCAGCGACGTCGA
>CANJOT010000067.1 GCA_947475815.1 Burkholderiales bacterium
CAATGTGTGGCGCTGACATGGAAGGCGTGATCAAGCGTTCTGACTGGGGTATGAAGTTTGGGACGCCGGTCGCCGTGAGCGACAACGTCAAGCTGCAGATCAGTCTGGAAGCCCATCCGGGCTAAGCAGGTCGATCCGTCCGTACTCGCCCCGTCAGCCGGGGCCTTGTACGGCGGGTCGGCGTGCAACCCAAGCGAGGACCAGCCCGCCACTGAGCAGCACACCCACGCCGATCCAGGCAGCATTGAATCCCCCGACCGCCTGGCTGCTGACATACGACAGGCTCGACCAGAGCATGTACGCGCAGCTGGCACAGAAGATCAGCGGCAGCAGCGGATAAAGCGGCACCTTGAACGGCCTTGTGGTCGCGCCATCACGATGGCGCAGCACAAACAGGGCAATGCCGGTCAGCAGAAAAAACAGCCAGAACACCGGCGCCGTATATTCCACCATGGCGGCAAACCCGCTGCCAGCCAGCAGGCTCACGCCCACCAGCAGCAACGCAAAACCCCCTTGCACCATCAGCCCCATTGAGGGGGTGTCGCGTTCGCTGTTCCAGACGCCGAGCAGGCGCAGTTGCGGCCAGTCGCGGCCCAGAGCGTAATTGGTGCGCGCACCGACGATCATGGTGGCATTGATCGAGGTCAGTGCAGAAATCGCCACGGCCAGTGACAGGATGGTTTCGCCAGTCGGGCCAAAGGCGGCGCGCAGCAGCTCGGCACCGACGGCCGGCGAGGCCGCCATGCCGGCCAGCCCGAGGCCATACCAGTAGGCCCAGTTGACCAGCAGGTAGAGCACAGTGATGAGCAGCACCGACACCACCAGCACACGCACCATGCTGACGCGCTGTTTGAGTTCGGCGCTGATGTAGGCTGCTTCGTTCCAGCCGCCATAGGTGAGCAGTACGAACACCATCGCCAGGCCGAGGCCCTGCAGGCTGACGGCCTTGCCGGCGCGGGCGGCGGAGCTGGCCACTTCAGCCACCGGCGCAACACCGGCCGGTGCTGCGCCCAAGGCGAGCCACAGGGCTGCAACGACGATCAGGATCAGGCCCGAGACCTCGATGACTGTGAGCAGGCTTTGGGTGTTGGCGCTGCCTTTCAGACCGGTCAGGTTGAGCCAGGTCAGCGCGATGATCGACAGCGCCGCCCAGATGGCGCTGCTGTAAGGCCCCAGCGCGATCACCTGACTCATGTAATCACCGAACACGAAGGCCAGCAGGGCGATCGAACCGGTCGTGATGACGGCAAAACGCGCCCAGGCATACAGCAGGGCCAGACGCTTGCCGTAGGCGACGGTCAGGAAGTGGTAATCACCGCCCGCATGCGGATAGGCGGTTGCCAGTTCGGCGTAACACAGCGCCCCGATCAGCGAGATCACGCCACCGGCCGTCCAGACCGCGAACAGCCAGAATTCCGAGGGGACGTTGCCGGCCACCAGCGATGGTGCCTTGAAAATGCCGGCACCGATGACGATGCCGACAATGATGGCGATAGCGTGCAACTGGCTCAGACTGTGGGCCGGGCTGGCGTCGCTGCGGTCTGGGTCCTGAACGGTCGGGGCGGTGGCGGCCATGGTCGGTTCCGATGTCGGTTTGTGCAATAACCGGGGTGGACTTACTGGTTGCCCAGTACGCGCACAGCGTCGGCGATTTCCTGCGGCGTGGCGACGGCTTCTTCAAACGGCGTCGGCGTGCTGGTGCGTTTGGCTTCAAAGCGCGTGCGGCCCTGACGCGAGGTCGCCGTGCCGGTCATGCGATCACCCTCGACGCGGGCGACGAAGTGGAGCATCTCGCCGCGCGAGTCGCGATAGTCGAAGCGCAGTGTGTCGCCGCGCAGGCGCGTGTCCTGCAGCACCGCCTTGAAGGAGCGGAAGTCAGCATCGCCCTCCACCATCTGGAAGCGCTGTCTGAGCGCCAGACTGACCGGCAGGGCGCCGGCTGCAGCGCGGTACTTCACCGCCCAATTGCCGTCGACACGGGCGGGAATGACCCACAGATAGGCGTTGGCATTGGCCTGCGAGATGGCTGAAGTTTCATCGGGCTGCCAGGTCTGCATGTCCCACGAGTTGGACAGGATGCGCGTGCCCGGTTTCATTTTCAGCAGGGTCGGGCGCAGGCGCAGGTTGAGTTCGGGCAGCAGATAGAGCGTGACCACGCTGGCCTTGCTGTATTCGGCCACAAAGATGTCGGCCTGAAGGAATTCAACCTTGTCCTGCACGCCCGCCTCAATGGCACGGCGCTTTGACACTTCCACCATGTTGGGGTTGTACTCAATGCCGAGTGCGCGCGCACCGCGCTGGCGCGCCGCGGCGATGGGAATATTGCCGTCGCCCGAGCCGAGGTCAACGATGAAATCGCGGCGCGTCACCTCGCCCATCTGGAACAGGCGCTCGACGATGGCTTCCTTGGTTGGCAGCCACATTACGTCCTTGCCCGATTGGCCTAGGCGGGGTTCGAACGCTTTGGCTGCCGGAGCCGGTTGCGCCAGGCTAGTGCTGGTCAGGCTGAGAACGCAGGCGCTGCCCAGCACCAGAGCGGCCAGCTTGTTCAGAGTCCAGGATGTCATGCAGTCTTCCTCATGGGCGGCCCTGCGGGCCGCGTGATCTTGTTGAAACACCGTTGGTGAACACGGCAAAAAGCGATGTTACCGCAAGCCCTCGATGACTGGCTGCATGCGGACTGCATTTCCCCGGGCTAGGAAGCCTGATCGAGTGCGCGCTCGCCGCTTGATTCATCGATTGATTGGGGCGTGCCAACGCGTTGCGCTGTGAAACTGACAGGTGCCTGACCGGGCAGGGTGAGGGTGCCGCTCATGCGATTGCCATCGACCCGGGCGCTGACCTGCTGCACGCGGCCCTGCGGGTCGCGCACGGTAAAACGCAATTCGGCACCACGCACCGTCGCCGAGGCAAGGCTGGCATCGACTTCACCAAAGTTTGCGTCGCCCTCGATCTTCTGGAAGCGCTGGCGGATGGCAAGCGACTGTGGCGCGCCGGCAGCTCCGGTGGCGGCATTGAGTGTCCATTCACCCTGGACATTGGCCGGCACAATCCACAAGTAACCGCGGGCGCTGCCGACATTCGAGGTTTCATCGGGCATCCACGAACCCATGTCGAACGAATGTGAAGCCAAGCGCGTACCGGGTTTCATTTTCATGAGGATGGGCCGCAGGCGCAGATTGAGGGCCGGTAGCAGATACATGGTGACGACCGTGGCGTCGGAAAAGTTGCTGGCAAAAATGTCGGCCTGGACAAACTCCACCTTGTCCTGCACCCCGGCTTCGACGGCGCGGCGCTTGGACAACTGCACCATGTCGGGGTTGTATTCCAGTCCGCGGGCGCGGGCACCGTAACTGCGGGCTGCGGCGATGGCGATCTTGCCATCCCCCGACCCGAGGTCGACAACAACGTCGCTGGACCTGACCTCGGCCATGCGCAGGAGCCGGTCGACCACCCGGTCGGGGCTCGGTACCCAGATGACATCCTTGCCCGCCTGACCAACACTGGGCGTGAATGCCCCAGGCGCCTGGGCCAGGGCAGCGCCGCAAACCAGCGCCGCGCCCATGGTGACGATCAAACAAGAAACACGCAGTGTGCGCAATCCGTTCATGCTGGCTCCCCCGTCTGGTGGACCGCCGGATTGTCCCGGCGGGGTCCAAGGATGATTTAAATGTTAATTAAAATGAACCTTTAAATCATAAAGCAGAAGACCTTGTTTCCGGATCAGGGTTTACCTTAGATGCCACCCATGCAGAGGTACTTCAGTTCAAGATAATCGTCCATGCCGTAATGCGAACCTTCACGCCCCAGGCCTGATTGTTTGACGCCGCCAAATGGCGCAACTTCGTTGGAAATCAGACCGGTGTTGATGCCCACCATGCCGTACTCCAGCGCTTCGGCGACCCGCCAGACGCGGTTGATGTCGCGGCTGTAAAAATAGGCGGCCAGACCGAACTCGGTGTTGTTGGCCTGAAAGATGACATCGGCGTCATCGTGAAAACGAAACACCGCCGCGACCGGCCCAAAGGTTTCTTCGCGTGCGATCAGCATGTCGGCGCGCATGTCGGTGAGCACGGTGGGTTCGTAGAAGCGATCGCCCAGGCTGCTGCGTTTGCCGCCGGTGATCAGGCGCGCACCGCCGGCCAGGGCGTCGGCGACATGACGTTCGACCTTGTCCATGGCACGGTCGTCAATCAGCGGGCCCTGTTGCACGCCATCGTCAAAACCATTGCCCAGCTTGAGCCGTCGGGATCCCTCGGCCAGTCGGGCGACGAATTCATCATGGATTTTGTCGTGGACGTAAAAGCGGTTGGTGCATACGCAGGTCTGGCCGGCATTGCGGTATTTCGAGATCAGCGCGCCTTCGACCGCTGCGGGAATGTCGGCGTCGTCAAAGACAATGAAGGGGGCGAGGCCACCCAGTTCCAGCGCGACCTTCTTGACCGTCGGGGCGCACTGCTCCATGAGCAGTCGGCCGACCGGGGTTGAGCCCGTGAAGCTCAGTTTGCGCACCACCGGACTGGCACACAGGGCTTTGCCGATGGCCGACGCGTTCTCACCGTCACCGGTGACCACGCTGATCACGCCGGCCGGCACGCCGGCGCGCAGCGCCAGATCGGCCAGCGCCAGCGCCGACAGCGGCGTCTGGTGCGCCGGTTTGATGATCATGGTGCAGCCGGCCGCCAGTGCCGGTGCAGCCTTGCGTGTGATCATGGCGAGCGGGAAATTCCACGGCGTGATGGCGGCGCACACACCGATGGGCTGTTTGATGACCAGCATGCGTTTGTCGGCAAACGGGCTCGCCAAAGTATCACCCGTCACACGCTTGGCCTCTTCGGCAAACCATTCGATGAACGACGCGGCATAGGCGACCTCGCCGCGCGCTTCGGCAACCGGCTTGCCCTGCTCGGCGGTCATCAGCCGCGCCAGATCGTCCTGATGCTGGTTCATCAGATCGAACCACTTGCGCAGGATGCCGGCGCGCTCCTTGCCCGTGCGTGCGCGCCAGGCCGGCAGTGCCGCGGACGCCGCTGCGATGGCGCGTTCGGTCTGCGCGCCGCCGAGGTTGGCCACGCTGATGAGCAACTTGCCTGTGGCCGGATCGCGCACCTCAAACTGGCTGCCATTGTCGGCATCTACCCAGACGCCATTGATGAGCGACTGGTGATGGATCAGGCTCGGGTCCTGCAAAGTGGGCAGGGCACTGGTTTGTTGCGGCATGACTGGGCTCTCGATCGGGTTCGGAATGCTGGAAGCATACGCCTGAACACTGCCATCTGTCCCTGCAAAACGGCTGCGACGCCGGATAGGCGTGGTTCACTCAGGACCGGGCAGGGGAAAGATGCGAAAAAATGGATCCTTCTCCGCGGGGATCAAAATTCTTTGCAACATTGCTTGAATAATTGATATCTTTTTCTTGCGTCCTTAGCAAATTCGAGATATTATTTAATCGTTCCTTGATTGGTGCCGTCATCAGGCACTTGCCCGGCACCCCTCAGGCAGCGCGGGTTGGCCGGTGTCGGTGCATCTCTCAGGGTCAATGAATTCCGGTACTGGCGATTTGGTCTATGGAATATGCCAGTCCGGTTCAGTGTGTCTCCCCCTTCGGGCGGGCTTCGGCCCGCTCTTTTTTTTGTGCCACGCGTTGACTGCTTTCGCGCCTGCCACACCAGGACGATACGCTGGCTTAGCTGCTCTCCTGGTCCTTACGCGCCGCGCGTCAGCCTCCGGCGCACTTGCCCGTGCGTGCCTCAAGCGGGCGGCCGGCCGGCGATCCTGAACCGGAACACACTTTCCTGATCGCACTGTATTTCCGGGTGAAATTTGTAAACCTTGCCGTTGCGGTGTTGGACAGGGCAGGTGCCGGTTGGCGAGATATCAGGAGGTTCCCTGCAGAGGTGCCGCTCGCATGATGTTGCGGAACAGCTGGCACGCTGATTGCCTTGATGACCTTGACAGCACGATCCGGAAATTCAGGGTTGACGGCAATATGGCTCGACACACGCACGCAGGCCCTGCTGTTGTTCGAATGCCACGTTTGCCGCGACCGGTTAGGGAGTCGAACCATGTGCAAGCTCAGTCAGTACTGCCGCAAGGCTCCGCATCCCCCGGCACGGCAGGGTTGCGTTGCAGAGGGCCCGCCTCATCATGCGAACCGACGCCCGGCACCGGCTGTTCCTCAACGTCCTGGTGGGAATCATCGGCGCGTTGCGGGCAGGCGGGCTGCTGTCGCCTGCGGCGCCGGCGGCGCGCCACAGGCCGGGAATCCTGTACGACGAAGCCCGCAGCGGTCAGCCTGCACAGCGGGAGCGTCGTCATGATGTTCGCCGACTCCCTGCTTGTGCGTCGCGCCCGTGGCCTGCCATTGCTGCAATGGATCATTGCGGCGCTGTCGGTGTGCCTGGTGGCCGGTTCCTTTTCTACGCTCACGGGTGACGGCGTGGCCACCAGTGTGCAGGTCGCCGGAGGGTTTGATGCGCGTCTGGCGGCCAGTGCCCTGATTCTGCTGGCGGGTGGCATTGCCATCCTTCTGATCATGGCCATCAGCGCGTTTTTTGCGCCGCCGCAGGCTGCGGTGGTGGCACCGGTGCGCGATGAAGAAGTGCAGGGCGCGGATCGTGCCCTGCTGGACCGGCTGGTCCGTGCCCTGTCCCAGCTTGGCGACGGCGTGGTGCTGGTGAGCCGTAGCGGCGCAATCGGTCGTGTCAACCGGGTGGCGCAGGGACTGCTGGGTATTTCGTTTGGCGGCATCACCGAGCGCTCCTTGCCGGTGATCTTTGCCAACCTCAACGAAGACGACCGGGCACGCATGGCCGATGCGGTGGCGCGTGTTTTTGCCAGCGGCCAGACGCAGCCGCAAGCGGCACGCGCCCGTCTGCGTGACGGCCTGCATGGCACCACGCCGCTTGAATACGTCGCCATGCCGGTGGAGGACAGTCAGGGCCGTGTGCTGCGCGTGCTGCTGGTCCTGCGCGATGTCCTTGTCCAGCGCCGTGATGTCGTTCTGCCGGGCTGGTGCGGCTCTTCGGACCTGGATCTGCTCGAGGATGCCGGCATCGGTCTGCGCGCCGTGGCGGCCGACGGCACCATCGTCGGCGCAAGCCGCGCCGAGCTTGATATGCTGGGTTACGAGCACGATGAATACGTCGGCCAGCCGCAGGCAAGATTTCATGCCGACGATGGCTTACATGAAGAAATGATGCGCCGGCTGCGTACCGGGGAGACGCTGCGCGGCTTTGAGTCACGCATGCGGTGCCGCGATGGCTCGCTACGGCAGGTGCGGATTGATGCGCGCCTGTGTGCCGACGACGACGGGCCATTCCGCATCCGCGCCTTGACGCGCGATGTGACCGTCCAGTGTGAAACCGAACATCGGCTCGCACAATTGCAGGCCGAACTGCAGCGGGCCGATCGCCTCAAGGACGAGTTTCTGGCCATGCTGGCGCACGAGTTGCGCAATCCGCTGGCGCCGATCCTGAGCGCCCTGCAAGTGTTGGAAATATCCGGCCAGAACAGTCCGCCGGCGCATCAGGCGCGTGCCATCCTGACCCGTCAGGTTGGTCACATGGTGAGGCTCATTGAAGACCTGCTGCAGGTATCGCGTTTGACCCGCAATCAGCTTGTCCTGCGTTGTGAGCCGGTACTTCTCCAGCGCGTCATCGAACAGGCCATTGAGGCGGTGCGTCCGGCCCTTGACGCCAGGAAGCACGCGCTGAGCGTGCTCCTGCCTGCAGAGGCGGTCTGGCTCGACGCCGATGCCGCCCGGCTGGTCCAGCTCTTCACCAACCTGCTCGACAACGCGGCCCGTTTCACCAGTCGCGGTGGTGACATTCGCGTGCAGGCGGAAGCCGGCGATGCACGGGTTCGGATCTCCGTCGTGGATACCGGCATGGGCATCACGGCGCCCACGCTGGCGACGGTGTTTGAGCTGTTCGCCCAAGCCGACCATAGTATCGAGCGCTCCAGTGGCGGACTTGGGCTCGGACTCACGCTGGCGCGCCGGCTGGCACGCTTGCATGGCGGCGATATTGAGGCTTTCAGTGCCGGACTGGGGCAGGGCAGCCGTTTTGTGGTGAATCTGCCGCAGCGCGACGGCCCGCCAGCAGACGAGGCTGCCGCCAAGCCTGTCCCGACAGTTTGCACACGTAGTTCGGATGGCCTGACCGAGCAGGCCCTGCGGGTTCTGGTCGTGGATGACAATTACGATGCGGCCGAGGCGCTCTCTACCCTGCTCGCGCTGATGGGACACGAGGTGCACGTGCGTCATGACGGCGCTCAGGCTGTCGAGGCGGGGCTGTTGTTGCAGCCTGATGTCATCCTGCTTGATATCGGGTTGCCGGTACTGAACGGCTATGATGCCGCGCGCCGCATCCGCGCACAGGTGGGCGGCGGCCAGATTTTCATGGTGGCGCTGACCGGCTACGGTCAGGCCGATGATCGCCGCCGCTCTGCCGAGGCCGGGTTTACGTATCATCTGGTGAAGCCGGTGGCACCCGCCCGGCTGGCCGAACTGCTGGCCGAGGCGCGCGATTTCCGCAATCGCGGTCTGGGTGTCTGAAGAGGTGGTGCGCCGGCAGTGTCACGGGCGCATTTGGGGGATGTGCAGACTGGGTGTATCTCGCGTTATCATGGATGCCACACGTCGGCGAGGTGGCAGAACTCGGGCGCTGTGCGTGCAGCGCAGTGATGGAACAAAGTTTGCTTGATATCGCTCCGGTCGGGACCGGATTCAAGGAGGCACATCATGCTCGAAGCCCATGTGGAACGCTGGTTTTCGCCACGGTCAGCCAATGGATTGCCGATGTCTCTGGTGTTGCCATCGGGCAAGCGCATTGAGCCCTGCACGCCCGCGCGTGTTGAAATGCGCCTGCGCAGCCCGAACGCATTTCGTCACCTGCTCAATCCGACGCTCTCCAATCTCGGTTCCGCTTATGTCGAGGGCCTGATTGACCTCGAGGGCACGGTTGACGATATCGTCAAGGTTGCGGTCGACCTGTCGCGCGACAGTGGCAAGGAATTTGAAGACGTGGAGCCTGGCATGCTCGGCCGCGTGCTGCGTTCCCGACTGCACACGCGACGCCGGGACAAGGCTGCGATCGAGTACCACTACGATGTGTCGAATGCGTTTTATCAATTGTTTCTTGATGAGCGCATGGTCTATTCCTGCGCGTATTTCCGGCAGACTTCCGACAGTCTGGAGCAGGCACAGCAAAACAAGCTCGACCACATCCTCACCAAATTGCGAGTTGCGCCCGGCGATACCTTCCTTGATGTGGGAGCTGGCTGGGGCGCATTGATCATACGCGCCGCGCAACGTGGCGCGCGTGCCGTCGGCGTGACCCTTTCGGAGCAGCAGCATGCCTGGGCTACAGAACAGATCGGGCGCCTCGGACTGGCTGATCGCTGCAGCATGCGTTTGCAGGATTACCGTGATATTGCGGCCCATGAGCAGTACGACCGAATTGCCAGTGTGGGCATGTTCGAACACGTTGGCCATCGCAATCTGGGCAGTTATTTCAACAAGTTGCAGGGTCTGCTCGCACCGGGGGGCACCATGCTCATGCATGGCATCACGGCAACCTTGCCCGGTCGCAAACAGGTTGGCCGCGGGGGCGGCGATTTTATCGACCGTTATGTGTTTCCCGATGGCGAACTGCCGCATCTGGGCTTCGTCCTCGAGTCCATGGCCAATGCGCGCCTTGAGGTGGTCGATGTGGAATCCCTGCGGCGTCATTACGCCCTCACGCTGAGCGAGTGGGCCAAACGTCTTGACGCCCGGGCGGTGGTGGCACGTCAGCTCGCCGGTGAGAAGCGGTTTCGGATCTGGCGCGTCTATCTGGCCGGATGCGCTTATGGATTTGCACACAACTGGATGAACATTTACCAGATCCTGGCCTGCAAGCCGGGCCATGGTACCCACCCCTTTGCCCTCACACGCGACTGGATGTATTGATGCGGTGTGAGGCACTGGCCTTAGGGGCCCGAGGGGTGCGGTCTGGTGCGCTCTCGGTGTTCTAAGAAGCGGCTGTCATGACAGCGGTAGCGGATCGGCCTGTGCTGTTTCATCGACCAGCACGGCGGTGTAACTCGAGTAGGTCGAGCAATACATCGAGACGATCATCGGCACCACCAGCGGCATGATCAGGAAGAACGAAAATTCGCCAAAACCGAGCAGCAGCAACAGCGCACCGATCAGGGACAAGGGCATGCCGATGAGAAACCAGGTCATGCCATAGACGACAAAGGCACCACGATTGCGCCAGCATGCAGCGACGCTGAAAAACATCGCCTTGAGCGGGCTCATGCGATGCCAGGCGACGAGCAGGGGCGAATACCACAAGGCCATGGCAACCGGCAGGTAGAGCAACATGGCCAGGCCACGTTGCAGCAGGATGTCATAGATCACTTCCGGTGGCAGCGGTGCGATCGGGCCCTTGCCTGCGGGCATGGCGGGCAGATCGACATTCGCCGCGACGGCAATCACCACGGCCATGGCGACGCTGTAGACGGCGCCGAGCACCAGCAGGCCGCGACTGGTGGCGCGGTCGATGGTGAAGGCCTTGAACAGCAATTGCGGCGGCAGGGGCGCCTTGTCGCCAGCGCGGCGGCATCCTTCGGCAAATCCGACCGACAGGCCGGGCACGAGGATGATGATGAGCATGCTGCCTGCCATGGTCAGGGCTTCGGCGGGCAGAAAGGGCAGAACCGTGGTGAGCACGCTGACGAGCCCCTGCAACACCAGATGTGCGAGCAGGATGCCCGACAGGTAGGTGAAGAGCAGGACGATGAAACCGAAGGGCTGGAGCCGGAACAGGCGCCAGCCATCGCGGACCCAGGCGCGACCGGATGAGGGAGGGTTAGTGCGTGCCTGCATGGTTCAGGATTCCGGCAAAAAGGGGTGAGGCAAGGCTGGAAATGCAGCGCGTCGCAGACGCAGTATGCGTTCGAAATGTGTCGGGTCGTGCGGCGTCAGCATGGCGGCGCGACGCGGCTGATGAAAATCGTACAGTCGCGATACCCAAAAACGCAGTGCCGCGGCGCGCAATACCAGTGGCCAGCCCTGGAGTTCGGCCGTCGTGAACGGACGTACTGCCGCGTAGGCCTCGAGCAGCGCACAGGTCTGGGCAGCGCGCAACTGGCCATCGGCATGGTCGATGCACCAGTCGTTCAGGCAGACCGCGACGTCAAACAACCAGCTGTCGTTGCCGGCGAAATAGAAGTCGATGAAGCCGCCCAGGGTGTCACCCTGCAGGCTGCTCTCGAACAGGGCATTGTCGCGAAACAGGTCGGCGTGCACCGGCCCGGCCGGGAGGCTCGCCTGGACGGCAGGCAGCAGTGCGCTCTGTTGCGCCATTTCATCGTGCAGCATTGCCGCTGGCTCGGCGGCGAGAAACTGCAGCAGGCCGGGTACGGTCTGTTGCCACCAGGCCAGACCGCGCAGATTCGGTTGCTGCAGGGCAAAGTCCTGGCCGGCCAGATGCATGCGTGCCAGTGCCGTACCGATCAGGGCGCAGTGGTCCGGTTGCGGCTCGGTGATCGAGCGCCCGGGCAGGCGGGTGACCAGCGCGGCCGGCTTGCCGTTGAGCATCGAAAACAGCCGGCCCTCCTGGTCGGCCAGCGGCGCCGGGCAGGGCACGCCGCGCACGGCGAGATGCCGCATCAATTCGAGGTAGTAGGGCAGTTGTTGCGCCGACAGGCGCTCGAACAGCGTCAGCACCCAGGCACCATCGCTGGTGCTGACAAAAAAATTGCTGTTTTCGATACCGCTCGGTATACCGCGGAACTCGCTGACCGGACCCAGGGCGTAGCGGCCCAGCCAGTGCTCGAGTTGCGCGCCGGAAACTTCGGTGAATACTGCCATGCCAGTCTGTCCCGCCGCTTCAGAATTCGAACAGGGTCCATTGCGGCGGGTTGGTGCCGCCAGCGATGTCGTCCATTTTGGTCATGGTGCCCTTGCCGGTGCGGTCGACCAGCAGATAGGGTTTGCCGATCGGCGGCGTGACACGGATGGCGTAAACGCGGCCGCGCACGCGGAATTCCTCGATGCGGTTGCCACTTTCCTGGCGGATGGTGACGGCCGGCTCAAGGCTGGCGCCACCCGGTTGCGCCGGGGCCATGCGTGGCGGAGGCGGAATTTCCGGCAGGGGCTCAAGCCCGGCGGGCTGCTGGGCGGTAGCCACCCCCAGTGTTGCAGACAAGGTCAGCGCGAACAGGCCACGCGTCAGATGCGCATTCATGATGATTCCACCTTTTTCAGAATTCAGAAGTTACAGGTACAGCATTTGTTCGCGTTCGGTCGGTGTCGGTGCGAATCCACGACGCTCGTAAAACGCGAAAATTGCATCGACCACGGCCTGGGCGTCGTCGACCACGGTCATGAGCTCCAGATCGCCCGGCGAGATCACCCCGGCGCCAAGCTGCTGGTCACGCATCCAGGCGAGCAGCCCGCCCCAGAACTGGCTGCCCACCAGAATGATCGGCATGCGTCGGGTCTTGCCGGTCTGGATCAGCGTCAGCGCCTCGGACAGCTCATCAAGGGTGCCAAATCCGCCGGGCATGACCACATAGGCCGCAGCGTACTTCACAAATGCCACCTTGCGCGAGAAAAAATGACGAAAACGCAGGTGCACGTCTTGGTAGGGGTTGCCGGTCGATTCGTGGGGCAGTTCGATGTTCAGGCCGACCGACAGCGACTTGCCCTCGAAGGCCCCCTTGCTGGCCGCTTCCATGAGACCCGGGCCGCCGCCGGAAATGACGGTGAAGCCGGAATCGGACAGCAGCCGGGCAATGCGTTCGGTCAGTTCGAAAAACGGTGTGCCGGCTTTCAGGCGGGCACTGCCGAAAATGCTGATGGCCGGGCGGATATCGGCCAGCCGCTCAGCCGCTTCGACGAACTCTGACATAATCCCGAACACGTGCCAGGATTCGCGCGCCTTGGTCATGGTGGCGCGTCCCAAGGCTTCATTGGGCGAATAGGCGCCGGTCCAGGCGCCACGCCTGCTCTGATCCATCTCGCGCAAGCTGGAAACCGACTTCTCATTACTCATATGCAAACCCTGCTTCTGGTAGACGGTTCAAGTTACCTGTATCGCGCATTTCACGCCTTGCCCGACCTGCGCAACAAGGCCGGCGAGCCAACGGGCGCAATTTATGGCATCGTCAACATGCTGCGGCGGCTGCGTCAGGATTACCCTTCACAGTATAGCGCCTGTGTTTTCGACGCCAAAGGCAAGACTTTCCGCGACGACTGGTATCCCGAATACAAGGCCAACCGCAGTTCCATGCCCGAAGACCTGGTGCGCCAGATCGAGCCGATCCACAGGATCGTTGCCGCCATGGGCTGGCCCATCGTCATGGTCGAGGGCATTGAGGCCGATGACGTCATCGGCACCCTCGCGCGTCAGGCCAGCGCAGCCGGCCTGAAGACCATCATTTCCACCGGTGACAAGGATCTGGCGCAACTGGTTGATGACCAGGTCACTCTGGTCAATACCATGTCGCGCGATGGCAGCAAGGGGGAAACCCTGGACACCGACGGCGTGAAACAAAAATTTGGCGTGCCGCCGGACCGCATCATCGATTATTTTGCGCTGGTCGGCGATACCGTCGACAACGTGCCCGGCGTCAGCAAGGTTGGCCCGAAAACCGCCGTAAAGTGGCTCAATCAGTATGGCAGCCTCGACGAGGTGATCGCGCACGCCGCCGACATCGGTGGTGTGGTGGGTGAGAATCTGCGTGCCGCGCTGGACTGGCTGCCGATGGCGCGCAAGCTGGTGACGGTGAAAATCGATTGTCCGCTGGCGCCGCAGGTCGAATCGATCGCAGGCTCACTGGCCGAACGCGCCGAAGATGTCGAAGCGCTGCGCACCCTGTATGAACAGTACGGTTTTCGCACCTGGCTCAAGGATGTGGGCGGCACCCCCGCGCCCGATGCCGGCAGCCGCGCGGGCACGGACTTTCGCCAGGAAGCGATCGCCCGCCTGAACGCCCCCGCGGTGCTCCGGGAGGTGCCTGCCGCACCGCTTGAGAAGGTCTACGAGACCATCCTGACCACCGAGCAACTCGAGCAGTGGGTGGCGTGCATCGAAGCCGCGCCGCTGACCGCGTTTGACACCGAAACGACGTCGCTCGACCCGATGCGCGCGCGCCTCGTTGGCATGTCGTTTTGTGTCGAGCCCGGCCGGGCCGCGTATCTGCCGCTGGCTCACCGCGGCATGGACGCCGGTCATCAGCTTGGACTCGAGGCCACGCTGGCGCGCCTGCGGCCCTGGCTGGAAAATCCGGCAGCGAAAAAAGTCGGCCAGAATCTCAAGTACGACACCCATGTGCTGCAAAACCACGGTCTGCATCTGGCCGGCATTGCGCATGACACCCTGCTCGAATCCTATGTGCTCGAGTCGCACCGCAATCACGGCCTCGAAGATCTGGCGCGTCGTCACCTTAATCGCGACAGCATTTCCTATGAACAGGTGTGTGGCAAGGGCGCCAGCCAGATTGGTTTTGACGAAGTCGAGATCGAGCGTGCCAGCGAGTATGCCGCCGAAGATGCCGACCTGACCCTGCAGGTCCACCGCCACCTGATCGGTGACATCACCGCCGATGACAAGCTTGCCTACGTCTACCAGACCATCGAATTGCCGACCTCGGTGGTGTTGCAGAAAGTCGAGCGCAACGGCGTGCTGATCGATGCCGCGCTGCTGGCCGCGCAAAGTACCGAGCTCGGTACAAAAATGCTTGAGATCGAGGCGCGTGCCTATGTGCTCGCCGGTCAGCCGTTCAACCTCAATTCACCCAAGCAACTTGGCGAAATCCTGTTCGACAAGCTGCAACTCCCGGTGATCCGCAAGACCGCCAGCGGCGCGCCGTCGACCGATGAAGAAGTGCTGAACAAACTGGCTGAGGATTACCCCTTGCCCAAGGTGTTGCTCGATTATCGTTCGCTCTCCAAACTCAAGTCGACCTATACCGACAAACTGCCGCGCATGATCCATCCCGAGACCGGGCGGGTCCACACCAACTATGCTCAGGCGGTGGCGGTGACCGGGCGACTGGCTTCGAACGATCCCAATCTGCAGAACATTCCGGTACGCAGCGCCGAGGGCCGGCGCATCCGCGAGGCGTTCATCGCACCGCCGGGACGGGTCATCATCTCGGCGGATTATTCGCAGATTGAATTGCGCATCATGGCGCACATCTCCGGCGACGTCGGCCTGCGTGAGGCTTTTGCGCGCGGCGAAGACATTCACCGCGCCACCGCCGGCGAGATCTTTGGCATCACGCCGCTGGAAGTGAGCGCCGAGCAACGCCGTTATGCCAAGGTGATCAACTTTGGCCTGATCTACGGCATGAGCGTGTTTGGCCTTGCCGCCACGCTGGGTATTGAACGGGATGCGGCGAAGACCTACATCGACCGCTACTTCATGCGTTACCCGGGCGTGGCCCAGTACATGCAGGAAACGCGCGTGGCTGCCAAACAGAACGGTTATGTCGAAACGGTGTTTGGACGGCGTCTGTGGCTGGCCGAAATCAACAGCCCGAATGGCCCGCGTCGTCAGGCTGCTGAGCGTGCCGCCATCAACGCGCCCATGCAGGGCACCGCTGCCGACCTGATCAAGCTGGCCATGATTGCCGTGCAGGACTGGATCGAGGCCGATCAGCTCGGCAGCCGC
>CANJOT010000068.1 GCA_947475815.1 Burkholderiales bacterium
ATCTGGATGCCGCGCTGTGCGCCAGTCAGGTCTGATCAGGTCGCGCCTGAAGTGCCGCCAGAGCGCCCAAGAATTCTGCCGAAAAATTCAGCCGGCAGCAGGCTTTCCACCAGATAGGTGGTGACCAGCAGTACGGCGTGTTCGGGGCCTTGGTTGAAATAGGCGTGCGGCAAGACATTGCTGAATTCGAACAGCTCGCCACGGTGCAGCGGTAGCGGCCATTGGCACACCATGAACCGGTCCGTGTCGTTGAAGCGCAGCGGCAGCACGGTGCGGCGCGATGCCTGAGCTTCCAGCAGGCCGCGTTGCAGAGGCTCGACAGACAGATCAACACGCTCACCGCGCAAAAATACCGGGCCATCGACATGAAAGCCCAGCGTGCCCTGAGCACGGATGACGTACAGGCCCATCTTGACGGTCAGCCCGGGCCCGAAATTGCGTGCATGCAGGCCAGCCCAGCGGGCGACCAGGGGTTCCAGCGCGGCATCGTTGAACACGGCATCGGGAATCGCGACGGCGTCGAACTGTCGCGCCGAAGCCTGATACGCGTTGCTGGCACGCGCCAGTTCGCCTTCCTGCAGGAGAATGTGAAAGGCAATATCGTCGTGTTCGGCATCGAGCCGCAGTCCGGGGTTTTGCCAGAAATCGTGGCGGCGGAGCAGGTCCTGCCAGGCTTCATCATCGGCCTGGCCGAGCACCTGATGCAGCCGGCCAGGCAGAAACATGCGATCTGGATGCGGTAGGGCGGAGGGACGTTTAGTAGTTGCCGCAGTCGAAGGCTTCGCGGACCAGTTCAGCGCGCGCCTTGCGACGGGCTTCGGACATGCCCAGCGGGAAGGTTTCTGGCGCGCTTGCAGACTGGTTTGCGGACTGGGGTGCGGGCTGGGGTGAATACATGGTTGCAGACCGGATGGCCGCCGGGTCGAACGGCGTGGTCAGATCCAGATCAAAATCAAAAGACCAGACGCTTTCGGCGGTGGGTGTGGAGGGTAGGGCGGCGGTGTGGCTCGATCCGGTTCTGCTGGTGACGGTGACTGTTTTCTGCATGATGGCTCCTGATCAAACGTTGAACAGCTAAGGCAGCAATTTTGCGATATTTTTTCAGGCAATGCAAGTGGGCGTGACGGGCTGTTTTCCCATGGTGGTGGCGTTCCACTTATATAATCAGCAATTCAGGCCTTGCGGGTCGGGTGGGCCACATCAACGGGAGACCAGCGACATGAAAGCCAGCAACATCCTGCAAACCATCGGAAACACCCCCCACGTCCGCATTCAGCGCCTGTTTGGTGCGGGCGCGGAAGTCTGGATCAAGTCCGAGCGCGCCAATCCGGGCGGCTCGATCAAGGACCGCATCGCGCTCGCCATGATCGAAGACGCCGAGCGTTCCGGCCGGCTCAAGCCGGGCACGGTCATCATCGAACCGACCTCGGGCAATACCGGTGTGGGTCTGGCCATGGTGGCGGCGGTCAAGGGGTATCGTCTGATTCTGGTGATGCCCGAAAGCATGTCGATTGAGCGCCGCCGGCTGATGCTGGCGTATGGCGCCGAATTCGATCTGACGCCGCGCGAAAAAGGCATGAAGGGCGCCATCGCCCGCGCCAACGAACTGGCGCAGAGCACGCCGAATTCCTGGGTGCCCGATCAGTTTTCCAATGCCGCCAACATCGAGGTGCACATGCGCACCACGGCCGAGGAAATTGCCGCCGATTTTCCGCAAGGGGTGGATGTACTCATCACCGGTGTCGGCACGGGCGGGCATATTACCGGCTGTGCGCGTGCGCTCAAGAAAAAATGGCCCAATCTGAAAGTGTTTGCCGTTGAGCCCTCGGCCTCTCCGGTGATTTCCGGCGGTGCACCGGCGCCACACCCGATTCAGGGCATCGGTGCCGGATTCATTCCAGTCAACCTCGACATGAGCGTACTCGATGGGGTCATTCAGGTCGAGGCCGAAGCGGCCCGCGAGATGGCGCGTCGCAGTGCGCGCGAAGAGGGCTTGCTGGTCGGTATTTCGTCGGGCGCAACGCTGGCGGCGATCGCCCAGAAACTGCCAGAGCTGCCGGCGGGTAGCGTGGTGCTGGGTTTCAATTACGACACCGGCGAGCGCTACCTGACGGTAGAAGGCTTCCTGCCGGCCTGATGCCGGCAGTGTGGGCAGATGCAGCGCGGCAGGCCGCGCTGCATCGTTGTCAGGGCAGCGCCGGCCGGCTGACTGTGGCGAACGGGGGGCGTGCCTTCGGTACGGCGGCCAGGGCTTTGTCGTGCTCCGTGGCGGCTACGCGGGGCTTGATGATGCCCAGTGCGGATGTTAGGCTGCACCGCAACATCATCAAGAGGAGTCCGGCGTGCGCATCCGATATTTTTCTTCGTCCATGGCCATGAAGCCGGTTCAGGCGCAGCAGTGATGGCCGGCCCCTATCAGGAACAGGCGCCCACGCGCGCCGAGGTAGATGCCCTGAGTGGTGTCAGCGTGCTCGAGTTTGGCACCGACTGGTGCGGTTTCTGTCAGGCGGCGCAGCCGCTCATCGAATCCGCCATGGCGGCGTTTCCACAAGTGCGCCACCTCAAATTTGAAGATGGCAGCGGTCGGCCGCTGGGTCGTTCGTTTCGCGTCAAACTGTGGCCTACCCTGATCTTTTTTCGCGACGGCGCAGAATTGGCGCGTCTGGTGCGGCCCCAGAGCAGCGCGGCAATTTCCCGCGCCCTGGAGTTGCTGAGCGCATAGCGTGGACCGGCGGCCTGCAAGTGACGCGCCAACTGGCGGGCAGGTATTGTAGGATGCAGGGTCTTCATCCAATCATTCCTATCACGGAGTCCGCCTTGACGCCTGCCTCTGGTTCCCCCGTCCTGCTTGATATCGAAGGCCGTATCGCCCGGGTTACCCTCAATCGCCCCGACCAGGGCAACGCACTCGATATTTCCACCGCCGAAGCATTCAAGCTGGCGATTGGCCGCATCGCCGCCGACCCGGGCGTGCGGGTGGTCTTCATCACCGGTGCCGGCAAACGGTTCTGTGTTGGTGGTGATATTCAATCCTTCGCCGCCCGGCCCGATCAGCTGGCCGAGAACATCGGTCACATCCTGGGGCCCATCAATGCCGCGCTGGAACAACTGGCCAGTCTGCCGGTCATCGTGGTCACAGGTCTCAATGGCGCGGTGGGTGGTGGCGGCGTCGGGCTGGCCCTGTGCGCTGACCTGGTGGTGGCGGCCGAGTCGGTCAAGCTGGGTGCCGGATATTCGGCCATTGGCCTGTCACCGGACGCGGGCGCATCCTGGCAGTTGACGCGCCGCATCGGCGTCATGCGCGCCAAGGAGTTGTTTCTCACCAACCGTCCGCTGACGGCGGCAGAGTGTCTGGCCTGGGGCATCGTCAATACCGTGGTGCCGGATGCGGAGTTTGCCGCGGCCTGCGAGCAGCTGACCACCCGCCTGGCGCAGGCTGCACACGGTTCATCGCTGTCCATCAAACACCTGATTGATCATGCGGCGAGCAACTCGCTGGAGGCGCATCTGGCGCTGGAGGGCAAGAACATGCTCGTCGCGGCCGCCTCTGACGATGCGCGCGAAGGCGTGCGCGCTTTCATGGAAAAACGCCGGCCAAAATTTGACTGATCCGGCTGCCCGCGAAATGGCGACTTGAATCCGCTGCGCCGGTTGTTGTCCAGGTTCAGGCGCCCTTGGGATGGCGTGCTTTTTGTCGGTTCGGGACTTTGATGAAATCATTTTTGCCGCGCTGGTGCTGGCCAATCTGCCTGATGCGGGCCAGACCGGCGCGATGAGCGGGCGCAGTGCACCCGGCCTGGCGGGCTTGTTGCTGCTCTGCCTGCAAGGTCCGGGCTGCGTTCGTCAGCGCCGCTGCGCGGGCGCTGACTGGTCACCGCTCATTCGTGATCGATCTGCAGGGCTTCGAGAAAACGCGACACCAGATTGTAGGAGGCCACGGTGGCCGTCAGTTCGACGAGTTCGCGCTCGCTGAAGTGGGGCCGCAGTGCGTCAAACACCGTATCCGGAACGTGAATTTCGCGCGTCATGGAATCGGCGTAAGCGACCACTGCCCGTTCGACGTCGTTGAACAGCGGGCCGATGTCCATCTGGCGCAGGGCCTCGATCTGTTCGGGGCTCATGCCTTCCTTGAGCGCGAACGGCACATGCTGGCCGAATTCGTAGGGCGCTTCGTTGAGCACGGCGATGCGCAGAATAACCATCTCGCGCATGCGGCCCGAAAGCAGGCATTGCTGGCGGATCGCCGTGAGCAGCTTGAGCCAGCCTTCTGCCACCGGCGGGCTGTTGAGCAGCATCTTGTAGAGGTTGAGCACCTTGCCGCCGCGCTCGGCGCGGATGCGTTGCGCCAGCGGCGCGGCTTCGGGGTTGGATTCGTCGGCGTAAGCTACGCGTGCCATAAATGGAGTCTCCGTAGTGGTTGGTTTGATCTGGGCAAATGGCCAGCTTGCCGTCATTATCTCCGACTTGGCGGCAGCGGGTCTGGTGTTGCTTGAGTGGTTTATCAAATCATGGGAACATTAAAGCTTGATTCGATTCTTAGCATCCCGCTCGTCATGTCTGTTACGCCCCACTCTTTATGACCCAGCTCAAACTTTCCGATACCTCGATTCATTACGCACACACACACGCACACGCCCACGCCGCTGCGCCAGCGGGCGCGCCGGCACTGGTGTTTGTGCATGGTGCTCTGTGCACGCTCGAAGACTGGCGTTTTCAGCTCGAGTTTTTTACCGGCCGTCAGGAGGTGGTGGCGCTTGACCTGCATGGTCACGGTTCGTCCGACCCATCGCCAGGTCGCATCAAGGTGGAGTGTTTCGCGCGCGACGTGATGGCCCTGTGTGAAGTGCTCGGCCTGCGCGAGGTGGTGTTGATCGGCCACAGCATGGGTTGCCGCGTGTTGCTGCAAAGCTGGAGCAACGACGCGCAGCGCATCAAGGGTCTGGTGTTTGTCGATGGCGCCTACCTGGCCCCCGGCCTGCTGGGTGGCATGGGTGCTGCCGAGCGTGCCACGCTGGCGCAGGGTGCGCGGGAGCGCGCCGCCGAGGCCTACCGCGATGTTGAGCCGGCCGAACGTGCGCGCCATGGTTTTGCACAAATGTTTTATGACGCGGCTTATGACGCCCTGCGCGATGCCATCGTTGCCCGCGCCATGAGCCTGCCGCCGCATGTGGCGCGTGAACTGATGCCCGATTTCGCCGCCTGGGACGTGCTCCATCTGGAGAGCGCCCTGTCGACCATCAACGTGCCCATGCTGGTGATCGCCAGCACCTACATGAACAGCGAGCGCGAACGGGTCAGCCTTGCGCCCGGCATCGAGACGCCCTGGCTGCGCGCCGTGGCCAGTCTGGCGCCGCACGCCGAAGTGCTGCGATATCATGGCCGTGGCCATTTCCCCATGCTTGAGCAGCCCGATGAAATCAATCGGCAGATCGAGCGGTTCCTGCTGGCCCACGGTTTGGCGACCCGAAACTGAACTTTTTGACGGTTGATTCGTCGGAGGTGTTGATGTGCCCGGATCGGACGCGATGGCCATTGCCCATCGTGCCGTCCCATTCCCCTCAACAAGAACGTGGAGAGTCCCGATGCAGCGCAAGACCGCAAGTGATTTTGATCCGGCAGTCATGAAATTGTTTGATCAGTATGTGCATGGCATCATCGACCGGCGCGGCTTCCTCAACGGCGCCACGCGTTATGCGGTTGGCGGGGTGACCGCCGCGATGCTGCTTGAATCCCTCAGTCCGCGCTTTGCCCAAGCGCAGGTGATCGCCAGAGATGACCTGCGCATCGTCACGAAGATGGTTGAGGTGCCCTCGCCGGCCGGCAATGGCAAGATCCGCGGTCTGCTGGCCATGCCGGCGAACCTGCGCGGCAAACTGCCGGCGGTGCTGGTGGTGCATGAAAATCGCGGCCTCAATCCGCACATTGAAGACATCGCGCGCCGCCTTGCTGTGGAAAATTTCATCGCTTTTGCGCCCGATGCCCTGACTCCTCTGGGCGGGTACCCGGGCGATGAAGACAAGGCGCGCGACAATTTCGCCAAGCTCGACCGCGTCAAGATGGACAACGATTTCATCGCCAGTACCAATTATCTGAAGAGCCTGCCGGAATCGAATGGCAAGTTCGGCGCCACCGGCTTTTGTTTTGGCGGCGCGGTGGTCAACATGCTGGCCACGCGTTTCCCCGATCTGGGCGCGGCAGTCCCTTTTTATGGCGGACAACCGGCAGCGGAGGAGGCCGTCAAGATCAAGTCACCCATGCTGCTGCATTACGCGGGCAACGATAGCCGGATCAATTCCGGCTGGCCGGCGTTCGAGGTCAGTCTCAAGGCGGCCGGCGTGCGCTATGCGGCCCATATCTACCCAAAGGTAGAGCATGGCTTTCACAATGACAGCACGCCGCGTTACGACGAGCCGGCCGCCAGGCTGGCATGGACGCGCACGCTCGATTTCTTCAGGAGCAACCTGGCCTGATCTTGTTGTTCGGCCGGCGTGTTCGTTTGGCAATCAGCCGCCGGCCATCACGCAGGTGGCCGTTACCATTTGCCGATCTGGATGCCCATCATGCGCTCGTGCGCGTGGGTGCGCGCATCGACCTGCTGGTAGGTTTCGGTGGTGCGCCGCTTGCGCGTGCGCAGCCATTCGAACAGGCGTTGCTGCATCTCCAGGCAGACCGGCGTGTAGCCGGCGTCCGCCCCGAGGTCGTGCAATTCATTCGGGTCGTTGAGCAAATCGAATAACTGGCCGCGATAACCCTGCCAGTGTATGTATTTGTAGCGGCCATCGCGCACCATGGTGCCGTTGCATTCGTCGGGCGCGCGCTTGAGGAACTGGCGTGCCTGCCGGTAGGCATAATCGAGCTGGCCAAACACGCAGTCGCGCCAGGCGCCGATCGGCTCAGCATGCAGCAGCGGCAGCAATGAGTGGCCTTCGATGCGTTGTGCGGCCTGTGTGAGGACCTCCTGCATACCCAGGGCGTCAAGAATGGTGGGCAGCACGTCAATGGTTTCGACAAAGCGCTGTTCGGCGCTGCCGCGCGTGGCATTGGCGTTGGTACGCGGGTCGGCAATGATGAGCGGCACACGCATCACCGGTTCGTAAAAATATTCCTTCTCGCCCAGCCAGTGGTCGCCCGCCAGATCACCATGGTCGGAGCTGAAGATGATCAGGGTGTCATCGAGCCGGCCGCTGCTCTGCATGTGTTCAAACAGGCGGCCGAGCTCGTCGTCGATCTGTCGGGCCAGACCCATGACCACCGGTCGCACGGTGCGCCAGGCCTCCTCGCCGGCAAATGTGATTGATTCTTCCAGTTGCTGGTAAGCGCCGAACACCGGGTGCGGATTGTTGCGCTCCGCCGCATCGCGTACCGGGGTGGCACAGTCTTCAACGCCAAACATGTTGTGATACGGCGCTGGAGCCTTGGTTGGCCAGTGCGGCTTGATGTAACTGAGGTGCAGCATCCAGCGTTGATCGCCTTGCTGTTGCATGAATTCGATGGCACGCGTGGTCAGGTAGGCGGTCTCCGAATCTTCGGCGCGCACGCGCGCCGGCAGGCCGGCGTTGCGCAACAGCCAGCCGCTTGCCAGGCTGCCATCCGGTGCCAGCGAGCCGATGACATAGTCGGTCCACGGACGCTCGCTCTGATACCCGCGTTCGATCAGGTACTGGCGGTAGGGGCTGTGCGCTTCGAGTTCGAAGTGGCCATCGTAGCGCTCGACTGCATCAAAGCCCCCCTCGTCGAACAACATGCGGTGGCGCGCATCGAGCGTATAACCGGCCGCTGCAAGCCCCTTGTGATCCGGCACGAAGTGGGTCTTGCCGAGCAGATGCGCCCGCATGCCACCCTCGGCCAGATAATGGCCGAGCATTTTTTCATCGATCGGCAGCGGCACGCGGTTCCAGGTGACGCGATGCGACACTGGATACCGGCCGCAATAATAGGAGATGCGCGACGGTCCGCACACGCCCGAACTGACATAGGCCTTGTCAAAGCGCACGCCGCGACGTGCCAGACGGTCGAGGTTGGGCATGGGAATGGCGCCGCCGTAGGTCGACAGATAGTCGGCGCGCAACTGATCACACATGATGAACAGGACATTCCTGTTTGATGCGGGAGCGGGGGAGATGCCAGCGGGCTTCATGTCTTGCGGCGGTTTCAAATCTTCGGTCCGGAAAATGGTTGAGCGAAGGGGCCGAGGGCCGTCATGTCGAATTCCACCATGGTGGCCGCGCCGCGCGTGGCGATGATGTCGCGCAGGCGCGCCTCGAGTCCTTCGAAGCTGCTGATGCGATGGTAGCGGTAGCCATAGGCATCGGCGAGCTTGCCGAAGTCGGGGGTGTGCAGGTCAGAATAAAAGCGCCGGCCGCCAAACTGGGCGTCCGCAAGATTGCGCAGAATGCCATAACCGAGGTCGTTCATGACCAGCAGGACCAGACCGGTATTTTCCTGCACCGCAGTGGGCAGTTCGGCCGCATTCAGTGCCAGCCCGCCATCGCCGACCAGTGCCAGCGTGACCCGATCGGGACAACCGACCGCCGCACCGATCGCCATCGACAGGCACTGGCCGATGCCACCACCCGCCGCATGCGCCGCCTGGCGCGCACCCGGCACGCGGAACAGTCGATTGCCCCAGGTGCCGTTCGAGATGGTGACATCGCGCACCCAGTTGAAATTCTGTCCGGCGGCACCCTGCAGCGCAGCGCAGAGCTGGTCATACGGTGCAACGTTGGCGCGCAGGCGCGCTTCCGCCCGGGCGCGGGTTTCGGCGAGTTCGGCATGAAAAGCCGGGTCGGTCTGCATGGTGCCGACCAGCCGGTCGGCCAGACCTTCGAGCGCCAGCGTGGCGTCGCCGTGCAGGAATTGTTCGACCACATAGCCCTTGCCGTCGGCGCGCGCGTCGGCGTCGATGCGATACAGCGGTCGCGGCAGCTTGAGGGTATGGCGCGCAGTCTCAGGCACGCGCAGGCGTGAACCGACCACGACCATGGCATCGCAGGTTTGGTAGAACTTTTCCACACCAGGTTGCAGATTGAAGGTACCGAGCGTACGCGCATCGTTTTCATCGACCACGCCACGTCCCTGAATGCTGGTGACCAGGCCGAAGCCGGCATCCAGCAGTCGTTGCGCCGCGGCACCGGCAAACCGGGCACCGCCGCCCATCCACAACATCGGTCGGCGCGCGTTGCGCAGGGCGTTGGCCAGGGCATCCAGCGCGGCCGCATCAGGTACGGCGCGCGCAACCGGCAGCGGACTCAGGTCGGCGGGCCAATGGCTCAGGGCCGTGCCCTGAATGTCGATGGGAATTTCAATGCTGACCGGGCCGGTGGGCGCGGTCAGGGCGAGCCGCAGTGCTTCGCGAAACACACCGAGCGCGGTGTCGGCCGAACGGACACGGAAGGCTGCCTTGGACGCCGCATCAAGCATGCTCAACTGATCCTTGGCTTCATGGACATCGCCCCAGTCGCGGTCGAGGTAGGTCGACTCGACCTGCCCGGTGATGTGCAGCAGTGGCGTGCCGGCGGTGCTGGCTTCGATCAGCGCGCCGCAGGCATTGCCCGCGCCGGCACCCGTGCTGGTGAAGGCCACGCCAAACCTGCCGGTCGTGCGCGCATAGGCGTCGGCCATGTTGACGGCACCGGCTTCGCCGCGCGCGCAGACGTAACGCAGCCGGTTGCGCCGCGAAACGGCGTCAAGCAATGGCATGTTGTGGACCGACAGCACCCCGAAGGCGGTGACGGCACCGGCTGCTTCGAGAAACGCTGCAAGCAGGTCGCCGACGGTGGTTTGATTGTTTGTGCTCATGGGTAGCCTTGTTGGTGCCAGTAAATCAAATGGCGACAGCGTTGCCAAAGCGCGTCAGGAATTCGTTGCTGCGGGATTCGAGGTCAGCGTTGTCGCACAGGATGGCGACGTAGCGGTCGGGTCGCATCACCAGCGTGTTGACCCGGCGGGACTCGAACCAGACGCTCAAAAGGTTTTCAATGTCCTGCACCACCAGCGTGTCGCTGCCGGTGGTGACCGGCTGATCGGGCGCAGCGCCGGAGCGTGCGCGCACTGCCATGACAAAACGTGCACCCAGGGCGCGCCAGCGCTCGCGCTCGGCCGCGGACAGGCTGTTCTGAGGATCGGTCTGCCAGCCGATGACGGCAAACCACGGGCCGCAGGCGGCGTCAAAACGCGCCGCCTGACCGTCGGGCAACTCAACCATCGGCTGGATCATCATCCTGCCGATGGTTGCCGCCGCCGCGCCACTACCCGCCAGTACCACGCCGCCGGCGCCATAACGCGGCATCGGCTTGAAGCGCATCTGCACGACGTAATCACGCATGGCCGGAATCGCCTGAATCGCCAGCAGCAGGCGGTCGCGCAGCCAGGCCAGCGGCCGGTTGCGCAGGGCAAAAATGGCGCCAACCTGATCAGCCAGATCGATCATCGCCTTGGCGTGTTGGTGCCGCTCCGCCTGATAGCTGTCGAGCAGCGAGGGCTTGAACTGGCCGCGCACCACACCGGCAATCTTCCAGGAGACGTTGGCTGCATCACGCACGCCGGCGTTGAGGCCCTGGCCGATCCATGGCGGCGTCAGATGGGCAGCGTCGCCTGCCAGAAAGACCCGACCGACGCTGAAGTGGCGCGCCACACGCGAGTTGTGGGTATACACGCGCGCACGGATGATGTTCAGGCGCGCTGGATCAGGCACATGGCCGCGCAGCAACGCCTGAACTTTTTCGGGTTGCAGAATCTGTTCGGCGTCTTCGCCGGCAAACAGCAGGAATTCCCAGCGCCGCAGGCCGTAGGGCAGGCGCAGGCAGACGTAGGGCCGCGCGGGTTCGCAGTGCAGGGCGGTGTAGGGCGCATCAAGCGGATCGTTGTCGCATTCGATCACGACCCATTTGCGCGGATGGGTGGTGCCGTCGAAGGGCACTTTGAGCAGTCCTTCGCGCACCGTGCTGCGGCCACCATCCGAACCGATCACGTAGCGCGCGCGCACTTCCCGTTCTGCTCCGTCAGGTCCGCGCAGGCGCAGGTGCACCTGCTGATCGTCCTGCTCGAGCGCCACCAGTTCGGTCGCAACCTCAAGGCGCACATGGGGGAAACGTTCCAGACCTTTGCGCAGGGCGATTTCTGCCAGCGGCTGCGAAAAGATATTGCGCCGGAACCAGCCATACTCACGCGTGGTCGGCAGGATGTGCGCAAAACACTTTTTGCCGGCCGTGTACATACGCATCGGTACGTTCGAGATGGTGTCGCGCATCACTGCGTCAGCAATGCCGGCGGCCTGCAGCACGCGCATGGCTTCGTCGTCGATGCCTACGGCGCGCGGGTAGTCGAGGATCTGCGGGCTGCGTTCAACCACCAGCGTGCGGATGCCGTATTCGCCCATCAGGTTGGCGGCGATGATGCCGATGGGTCCGCCGCCGACGATGACTACCTCCGCCTCATTCCAGTCTTCCATGCCTGAGCTCACGCGTTGGATCTGTCGGCTTCGAGAAAGCGGCGCACCGTGGTGATGAATTCTTCCGGCGCGTCGTCATGGATGTAATGCCCCGCGCCGGCGACCGGATGGTGCTGCAGGCGCGGCAGGCGCGCGGCCATCTGTAGGGCGGTTGCTTCAGACAGAAAGTCCGAGTTCATGCCGCGCAGCAGCAGGATGGGACAGCGGATCTGTTCGGCGTGTGGCCACAGATCGGTCGGCGCAATACGCAGGCGCGCGGCGGCAATGCCCTGCTGGTCATGGCGCCAGACAACGCGGCCCTGATCATTGTCCTTGAGCGAAAACGTCACGCGTGAGTCGATCGCTGCTTCGGTGACATGGGGGCGGATCGAACGCCAGAAGCGCCGCGCCGCCACCCAGTCGGAAAATGCTTCGGGCGTGTTGGCCAGTTCCTGCTTGATGCGTTCGGAACCGGCGCTCGATGCCGATGCGCCCGGACCCATGTCTTCGATGATCAGGCGCTCGACATGAGCGGGATTGCGCGCCGCATACACGATGGCGTTGGCGCCACCCATCGAATGGCCGAGCAGGGCGAATTGTTTCAGGCCGAGCGTCGCCACCAGCGCTTCCAGATCGGCCACGTAGGTCAGCGTGTCGTAATGCTGGGCCGGGTCCCAGTCGGACCGGCCACGGCCGCGCTGGTCGAGACTGATGACGCGGTGGCCGGGCAGGGCATGGGCGAGGTCGTCGAAGGTTTCCGCATAACTGCGCAGACCGTGCAGGGCAATCAGCAGCGGCGCATGCGCGTCGCCCCAGCTGACGTAATGAAAGCGCAGCCCGCGCAGCGTGATGAAATGATCGGTGCGCGTTTTTTTGTTGTTGTTCATGGTTGCGTTTATGCTCCGGATGACGGGTTCAGCGCAGGCCGTCCTGGCCGAGGATGGCGTTGGCTTTGATGCCACCCAGGCGTGCATGCAGCCGGCCGCGCGTGGCGACGGCGAAGGCGATCAGCACTTCGTTGGGGGCGGGCGCATCGGCGAAGCTCGCGGTGATGGTGTCGTAGTGTGAGCGTACGTACAGGGCATCCTTGTGGGCCATTGGAATGTCGATGGCCGTGCCCGGTGCGCCACGTTTGCCGGCCGATGGAATCCAGGCCTTGGCGCCGCCGACGGCAGCACGCACCGGATCGGCGAAGCTTGTCGTGAGCAGCATGTTGCCGTGTTCATACTCGCCGTTCAAACCCACCAGGCAGGCCTTGCCGTAACTTTCGATGGCCTGGCCATTTGCAGCGTGGCTGACGCGCCGGGCGAATTCGGCACCGAGTTCGCCTGAGGCGGCAATGTACTCGTCGAGCTGTTCGACATAGCGGCCGGCGCAGGGGTTGAACAACAGCGCGGCAATGACGATGCGGCGCTGTGGCGCGCCATCGGCCAGCTTGCCGGTTTCACCGGCGAGGGTGTCGTCGATCTGCAGAAACCATTTGCGGATGTGGAAGATGCCAAAGTTGGCCGGTGGGGTCAGGTCAGTCATAAAGGGGCTCCAGGGGAAAGGGGTCGCTCGGCGCGTTGTATTTTTTCAGCACGCTTTTGCCCTCGTCGTCGTCGTGCACGGTCTCGCAGAAAAACTCAAAGCGGTGACCGTCCGGATCAGTGAAATAAACACCATAACCAATCTTGTGGTCGGTGGTCTTGACCACCGCTACCTTCTTGTCGAGCAACATGCCGTAAAGTCGGCGCAGTTCGTCGAGGTCGCCATCGATCTCGAGGCCATAATGCTGCAGATTGATGGTGCCCCGGTCATGTGGCTCGGGCGCCTTGATGAGCGCGATGTCGTGGTGTTTCTTGCCGAACGACAGGAATACCCACTCCGCCCCGCGTGCGGTTTCTTCCATGCCGAGTATGTCCTCGTACCACTTGCAGGACGTGAATGGATCCCGCACGAACAGCGCAATGTGCGTGCGGCGGATGCGTGCAGTGATCATGCGAGCACCTTGCGTTCCGGGATGGCTGTGGTCTGGGCATGGGCCACCAAGGGCGCGACCATGGGTGTCCAGGCGATGGCCGTGATTTCGCTGAATTCGCGCCAATCCTTGGTCCAGCTGCGTCCGCCATCCGTGCTGCGATGCAGTTGGCCGTATTTGGTACCGGCGAATAACAGGGAGGGATCGGTGGCGTGTGTGCCCAGGGCCCAGAAGGTCGAGTTGGCGGGGGTGTGGATGAGCGTGTCGTTCCACGTTTCGCCACGATCTGACGAGCGGTATAAACGGCTGCGCGTGCCCGGCGTGCCATCGCCAACGGCCAGCATCAGGTGGCCCGATGTGTCGGCCAGAGCCTGCACGGTGCGCGTGTAATACTGGCCGTCAAAGCGTTCGCGAGAGGTGATCTCGCTCCAGTTGAAACCATCATCGATGCTGCGGTAGACCCCGTTGACGGTGAGCAGCAGGATGGTCTTGGCACCAGCGGGCGCGCGCAGGATGGTGATGGCGTGTATGTCGGAAATGCGGATGGCCTTGGTCAACCCGTCCTGCCGCTCCCAGCTTGCGCCGGCGTCGCGGCTGCGCCAGGCGCCGCCTTCTTCGACGCCAAACCAGACATCGTTCGAGTCGCCTGGATCGACCGCAATGGTCAGCAGGCGCGGCCGGTTCACCCCTGCACAGAATTCCGGAAACAGCATGCTCGAGGCGGCCCACGAGAGGCCGCCGTCGACCGACTTGAACAACTGGCAGCGCGATGGTGCGCCGGTGCCGGCATACATCACCTGCGGGTTTGACGGGTCGATCGCCAGTGCCCAGATGGTCATGCCATTCATGGGTGAATCAATCAGGCGGAAATGCACGCCGCCATCCTCGCTGATGCAAAAACCGACATCGGCGCCGGCGTATATCAGGTTGGGCTGTTGTGGATGGACGGCGATGGCGCGCACGGTGCCGTCGAATTCGATGGCCTCTTTGAGGCCGAGGCGGTGCCAGGTTTTGCCGTCGTCATTGCTGCGCAATATGCCCTGACCCGCGGTGGCTACGAGAATGGTGCCTTGCATGGTCCGCCCCTTAAAGGAAGATGCCGCGGGTGATGCCGCCGTCAACGCCGATCGATTCGCCCGTGATGGCGCCAGCGCGCGTCGAGCACAGGAACAGCGCTGCGTCGGCCACGTCTTCAGGCGTGAGGATGCGCCGGATCGGTGTGACGAGTTTGTAGTTGGCCTCGACCTGCTCAACCGTCAGGCCCTGTCTTTTTGCTTCTTTTTCGTAGAGCTCCTGGACGTGCGGGGTATAGACCACGCCCGGGTGGATGACGTTGACGGTGATCCCCGAAGGTCCCAGTTGGTCCGACAGGGTCTTGGTCATGTGGCAGATGGCGACGTTGCGCATGCCGGACAGTTGTTTGCTGCCGCGACCGGTGAGTCCGCCGATGTTGAGGATGCGGCCAAAGCCGAGCTTGCGCATGTGCGGCACCACCGCCTGGGCCATGCGGAAATAGCCCATCACTTTGACGTCGATGTCGTGCAACAGGAGGTCGGCATCGGAGAACTCGATTTCATTGCGCACCAGTCCACCCGGATGGGCCGCACCGTTGATGAGCACATCAAGGCGGCCGAAGGTGTCGGCGGCACGGTCGACGGCGGCCTTGACGGCGGCCGTATCGCAGACATCGGCCGGCACGGCAATCACATGGGCGCCGGTTTGTTCGCGGAGTTCGGCTGCGACCTTTTCGAGTTTGTCAGCGCTGCGCGCAACGATGGCCACGCTCATGCCTTCGCGGGCAAAGCCCTCGGCGATGGCCCGGCCTATGCCCAGGCTACCGCCGGTGATGATGGCCGCGCGGCCTTTCAGTCCAAGATCCATGTCTGCTCCCGCTGTTTTTGATCAGTGATTGTTGTGTTTGCTGCGCATGTTCAGGAACCGGGATTGACCCAGGCGCTCTGGGTTGTGCTGTGCTGTGCTGTGCTGTGCTGTGCTGTGCTGTGCTTGTAGAGGTCCTGCCGGCCCATGTTCAGAGCACCATTTCGATCAGGTAAGGTCCGCTGACGGTCAGCGACACATCCAGCGCGGCTTCAAGCTCGGCGGCCGTGTGCACAGCGCA
>CANJOT010000069.1 GCA_947475815.1 Burkholderiales bacterium
ATGATGGGCGCCGCCGCACAGGTGAGAAAGCCATTGCGCTCGAGGTAATGTTCGGCGCCATTAATTTCCACGTCGTGATTTTCCGCTACGGCGGTGCCGATGGCATTGGTGCCGCGCTGGCTTTCATGCCAGGACGCACCACACATCAGGGCAACCCGTTCGGCCTTGCTCAAGAAATCGAGATCCCCGAGGGTATGCATGAGCAGACCCTGAGGGTCCGCCAGGATCACCATGCTGTGGCTACGCCGCACCTGTTCGAACAGGTATTCCATGACCGGCTCGGAATGACTGATCAGTTCGTGATTCAGGGTGCGCAGTCGACCCAGCGCAATGCCCGCGACATTGTCATTGCAATGCAGGCGACCGATGGGTGACAGTCCGGCGGCGAGGCTGCGCTGCCACGAACGTGCGACCCGCTGGTCAATATCTTCCCCAGGACCGATGCCATGCTCGATCAACTGCTGGCGGGCGTTTCTGAGTTGCGGTGCAGGCAGGACAGGAAAACTGCGCATGACCAGAATCTCCGGTGACGGCTCAATCAGTTCAACGGCTGTGGCACAGTCTACGACAGTCGCCCGCGAATACATACCTTAGCCGCGACAGACCGGTTCAAGTGTCTCAGTTTGGGACAGGTGTCCGTCGTCGGGCGCGGACAGCGGACAACACAAAGGCCCTGCAAAGGCCCTGTTGATGCCAAGGCAATAAAACAAAGCCCTGCGTAATCATTGAGTTGCAATCTACCGCTGGGTATTAAGCCCGGGCCGGCCTTGCTGGCACCCGACTTGCAATGCAGTGCCCGGGGCGAGCACAGATTGCCTTGCCACCATTCACTCACCGGGAGACATTCATGATCTATGCAGCCCCAGGCACCGCCGGCGCCAAAGTCCAATACAAAGCCCGCTACGACAACTTCATTGGTGGCCAATGGAAGGCGCCGGTCAAGGGTCAATACTTTGATGTCATCACACCGATCAACGGTACGGTCTACACCCAGGCGGCACGCTCCTCCGCCGAAGACATCGAACTGGCGCTCGACGCCGCCCACGCCGCCGCCGATGCCTGGGGCAAGACGCCGCCGGCCGCCCGTGCCAACGCCCTGCTCAAGATCGCCGACCGCATCGAAGCCAATCTGGAACTGCTGGCTTATGCCGAAACCGTCGACAACGGCAAACCCATCCGCGAAACCCTGAACGCTGACATTCCTCTGGCGGTCGATCACTTCCGTTATTTCGCGGGATGTGTGCGCGCCCAGGAAGGGGCTCTGTCCGACCTTGACGGTGATACCGTGGCGTATCACTTCCACGAACCCCTGGGCGTGGTCGGCCAGATCATTCCCTGGAACTTCCCCATCCTGATGGCCGCCTGGAAACTGGCGCCCGCCCTCGGCGCCGGCAACTGCGTAGTGCTCAAGCCAGCAGAATCCACACCGATCTCCATCCTGTTGCTGGCCGAGCTGATTGCCGACATCCTGCCTGCTGGTGTGCTCAACATCGTCAATGGGTACGGACGCGAAGCCGGCATGCCGCTGGCCACCAGCAAGCGCATTGCCAAGATTGCCTTCACCGGTTCGACCGCCACAGGCCGCTTGATCGCGCAGGCCGCAGCCAGCAACCTGATCCCGGCCACGCTGGAGCTTGGCGGCAAGTCGCCCAACATTTTTTTTGCCGACGTCGCGGATGCGGATGACGGTTATCTCGACAAGGCCATTGAAGGCCTGGTGCTGTTTGCCTTCAATCAGGGCGAAGTCTGCACCTGTCCGTCGCGCGCGCTGATTCAGGAATCGGTCTATGACAGGTTCATGGCCCGTTGCCTCGAACGCATCGCCGCCATCAAACAGGGCAACCCGCTCGACACGGAGACCATGATCGGTGCCCAGGCCTCGAAGGAACAGTTGACCAAGATTGCCTCGTACCTGGCATTGGGCCGCGAGGAAGGCGCGCAAGTGCTGTGCGGCGGCAAGACCGCCACTGTCAGCGCCGATCTGGCCGGCGGCTATTACGTCGAGCCGACGCTCTTCAAGGGTCACAACAAGATGCGCATCTTTCAGGAAGAGATTTTCGGCCCGGTACTGGCCGTGACGACCTTCAAGGACGAAGCCGAAGCGCTGGCGCTGGCCAACGACACGCTGTACGGTCTGGGCGCCGGCGTCTGGACACGCAATGGCAATGTCGCCTACCGCATGGGCCGTGCCATCAAGGCCGGCCGCGTCTGGACCAATTGTTATCACGCCTACCCGGCCCATGCCGCGTTCGGCGGGTACAAGGAATCGGGCATCGGCCGTGAAACCCACAAGGACATGCTCGACCATTATCAGCAGACCAAGAACCTGCTGGTGAGCTACAGCGAAAGCAAGCTGGGTTTCTTCTGATTGGTAGACAAGCGTGCAACACCAAAAAAGGCGGCGCGATCCGCCTTTTTTTTATTCCTGTCAGTAGAGAGATGCTGCCGCGGCTAAGGCTCGCTCACCGTGCCGACCCCAATCTCTTCTTGACACTGAAAATCTTCTGATCTAAAGTCTCGAACATCGCATATACGATCTTAAGTTCGTATTTATGAACAGAAGAGGCAATCATGAGTGACTCACCAGAAATTACAGCCGAACTTGCCAAAGGCAAGTTCACCGACGCAATGCTCGCCGAGATGCGCGCCCTGATCGGTACCGAATTGCGCACCGAGGCCTGCGTCAACAACGAAGACGCCACGCGCCTTGCGATCCTGCGTTTCGCCGAGGGCATCGGCGACGACAATCCGCTCTGGACCGATGCTTCGTATGCAAAAACCACGAAACACGGCACCCTGATCGCGCCGCCGAGCTTCATCTTTGCCTGTCTGGGTTCAGTGCAGGTGGGCTGGCGCGGGCTGGGCGGCTTCCATGGTGAAACCAAGATGACGTTTCGCCGCCCTATCCGTCTGGGCGACCAGATCACCGCCAAGGTGACCTTCGATGGTTTTGACGGCCCGATCGAGAGCAACTTCGGCGGTCGCCGCATCAAGGACTATCTGCGCCAGGAATATTTCAATCAGGACAAAGAGCTGGTCGCCACCTTCATCTGCTCGCGCATGCGCTTTGAGCGCGACGAAATGCAAAAGCGCGCGCCTGGCCGCTCCATCGAACTGCCCCATCCATGGACCGAGAAAGAAATCACCGCCATTGAGGAAGACATCCTGGCCGAAAAGCCGCGTGGTGCCACGCCGCGCTACTGGGACGATGTCAAGGTCGGCGACGAGATCGACGTCATCACCAAGGGCCCGCTGGGCCTGACCGACTTCATCGCCTACATCGCCGCCGGTGCCGCGCCGATTCCGCGCATTTCGGCCCATGGCGTGGCGCTGCGCCGCTATCGCAAACACCCGAAGTGGGCATTTCGCGACCCGACCACCAACGCGCTCGAACCGGTCTACTCGGTGCACTACAACGCCTACGCCGCCAAGCTTCAGGGCGCGCAGGCAGCCTACGACGTGGGCATCCAGCGCACCAGTTGGGGCATCCATGCCCTGACCAACTGGATGGGTGATGACGGC
The DNA here is from genome assembly GCA_947475815.1 of Burkholderiales bacterium. GTDB lineage: Bacteria > Pseudomonadota > Gammaproteobacteria > Burkholderiales > Burkholderiaceae_D > CANJOT01. The sequence continues at coordinate 3,523 of CANJOT010000069.1, forward strand.
TTCCTCAAGGCACTGACCGGCCAGTATCGCTCGCATGTGTATCTGTCGGACGTGGTGCGTCTCGGTGGCCGCATCGATGCCAAAGAGATCGACGAAGACGGCGACCACGTCGTGCGGCTGACCACCTGGGCGTGCAATCAGCGTGGCGAGCAGTGCATGCCCGGCACGGCCGTGATCGTCCTGCCAACGCGCCCGGCCCAAAGCTGAGCGCCAGACCTACAGGCCAGACCCAAACGACCATGACGACACCGATTGATCCTTCGACCCTGCAAGCGCAAAGCCGGGACGTTGATTGGACAAAGAAGGACGAGGCAGTGACCGAGGCCGGCCTTGAAACCGGCGCGGCAAACGCGCTGCCACTGGCCGGGGTGCGCATCCTCGATCTGACGCGTTACCTGTCCGGGCCCTACGCAACCCTGCTGCTGGCCGAGATGGGGGCGGAGGTGGTCAAAGTCGAAGTGCCCGGTACCGGCGACGATACCCGTCACATCGCACCGATGCAGGGCGATGTCAGCTTTTATCACTCCTCTGTCAACCGCAGCAAAGCGTCGGTTGAGCTCGACCTGAAATCGGACGAGGGACAAAAACTGATCCACGCCATGGTGGCCGACTGCGACGTCTTCATCCAGAACTTTCGCACCGGTGTAGCCGAGCGACTCGGCTTCGGATACGACGCCCTGGCCAAGCTCAATCCGCGTCTGGTCTACTGCTCGATCTCGGGTTTCGGCCGGACCGGACCAGAGAGCGAACGGGCGGCTTTTGACCTGATCGTACAGGCCGAATCCGGCATCATGAGTCTCAACGGCGAGAGCGACAAACCGCCGAGCAAGCTCGGCCTGCCGGTCGCCGACCTGTCCTCGGGCATGTTCGCCGTGCAGGGCATCCTCGCTGCGCTGTTCAAACGCTCGCAGACGGGCAAGGGCAGCCTGATCGAAGTCAGCATGATGAGTTCTTTGCTGTCGCTGTCGGTGTATAACGCGACGCGCTATTTCATCACCGGCGAATCCCCCAAACGCATGGGTTCGCGCCATCCGGGTGTGGTGCCTTATGGCCAGTATGCCGCGTCGGATGGCAACATCCTGCTCTCGACCTTCAGCGATGGTTCGTGGAAACGCATCGTCGACGCCATGGACCGCCCCGAACTGGCCGACGATGTGCGTTTTGCCGTCGCGTCGTCACGCGTTGCCCATCGCGACGAATGTGACCTGCTACTGAGCGGCATTTTTTCCGGATTCACGTCGGAGGAAGTGGTGCGGCGCCTGCGCGTGGCGGGCATTCCCTGCGGCGTCGTGCGCAGTCTGGGGGATGCACTGGAACGCGAGAGCGCCAGTGGCTCGGGCTCGATTGTCGACGTTGAATATCCGGGGAACGTGGGCACGATCCCGAGCGTGCACATTCCGATCAAATTTGATGGGGCATGGTGTCCGAGCCGACCCGCTCCGGTGCTGGGCCAGGACAACGCACTGCTCGAGCGTTACAAAACGCCCTGACAACAAAACCCTGTTGCCTGAACTGCACAGGCGCACACAGGGGTCTACACGGAGACATTGATGTCATCAGCAAGGGCCGACGCCCAAACCGATCCCAAAGAGCGCGGCGTGTGGGGCAAAGAAATCGCGGTCGAAGAACTCGGCGGCGTGCCCTTCCGGATGTACACACAACGCCCGCGCCGGGTCGAACAACTGCTGACTTTTGCCCGTCGCTGGGGAACGCGTCCACACCTCATCCAGGGCGAGCGTGTGCTCAGCTTTGATGAACTGCACAAGGCGATCGAAACCAAGGCCGCTGAACTGGTCACGCTTGGCGCCGTCAACGGCGGCCGTGTGTTCATACTCGGCTGGAACAGCCCGGAATGGGTGGTCAATTTCTGGGCCTGTCTGCGTGCTGGCGCCGTGCCGGTGCTCGCCAACGCGTGGTGGAGCTCGGCCGAGCTCAGCACCGGTCTGGAAGCGCTGCAACCGGTGCTCACGCTGGCCGATGAACGGGTCGCGCCGAGGATGCCGGCAGGCTGGCGTCTGGGGCCATGGGGCATCGATGGCGCGCCCCCCGCACACAAGGTCCTGCCCCACCTGGATCAAGGATCGCAGGACGAAGAACAGACCGCCCTCATCATTTTTACCTCGGGCACCTCGGGTCAGGCCAAAGCGGTGGTGCTGTCGCACCGCGCCGTGCTGGCGCGCCTGCACATGACGCTGCACATCACGCGCAAGCTGCCGCAGCAGATCGACGAATCGAAACAGGAACTACAGCTCGAACTACAGCAAGACCCGCAGCGCGACATCACGCTCATCACCGGCCCGCTGTTCCATGTGGGTGGCATGCAGACTCTGTTGCGCGCCGTCGTGGTCGGCGACACGCTGGCGCTGTCGGGTGGCCGCTACGACCCCGCCGAAGTGCTGGCCATGATCGAAGGTCACAAGGTCAAACGCTGGAACGCCGTGCCAACCATGGTGTCGCGCCTGCTCGATCACCCCGACGTGGCGCGCCGTGATCTATCCAGCCTGCAGTCGATCAGCATCGGCGGCGCCCCGGTGCATGCCGACCTGATGTTGCGCATGCGCACCAGGCTGCCGGGCGTGAGTCCGAGAATCCCGACCGGCTACGGTCTGACGGAAAACGGCGGGCAGGCCACCGCTGCAGCCGGTACGGAAGACATCGAAAAGCTCGGCTCGACCGGCAGGCCCCTGCCCTGCGTCGAAGTTCGCTTTCTTGCCCACCCCGGACTGCCCGACGGCGAAATTTTACTGCGCTCGCCCACACAGATGTCGGGCTACTTCGGCCTCACTGAATCACCCATCGACCAGGAAGGCTGGCTGTACACGGGCGACCTCGGACGCCTCGACGACCAAGGCAATCTGTGGATCACCGGCCGCTGCAAGGACATGATCATTCGCGGCGGTGAAAACATCGCACCGGTGGCGATTGAAAGTGCGCTCACCGCGCTACCCGGCGTCATCGAGGCCGCGGTATTCGGCGTGCCCCACCCGGATCTCGGCGAGGAGGTCATGGCCGTGGTCTGCGTCGCGGGGAATGTCACTGCGCTGCAACTCACGGAGCAGTTGCGCCCGAAGCTGGCCTCGTTTGCCATCCCAAGCCGCTGGCTGCTGCAGAACGAACCACTGCCGACCAACCAGACCGGCAAGGTCGACAAAACCCTGCTCGCCGCACAGGCACGCGCCGCGCTTGCCAACCTGTTCAGCAGCGACACCACAACACCAAGGCACTGACGATGGACAATACTTCGTTTACCCACATCATCCCGGCACTGCGCCTGTTTTCAGGGCCAGACAGCCTGCACCAGCTTTACCGTGAGCTCGAGCGTATCCAGAGCCGTCGTGCTGTCGTGATGTGCGGCGCCTCGATGGCGCGTTCGGCGGAACTCCAGTTGATCACAGCGGCCATGGCGGAGCGCTGCGCCGGCGTATTTTCGGGTGTGCACGCACACAGTCCGGTACCCGCGGTCGAAGCGGCGGCGCAGGAATTGCAGCGCCTCGACGCGGACGCCGTCATTGCAGTCGGCGGCGGTTCCGCCATCGTCACCGCGCGCGCCGCCAGCATCCTGCTGGCCGAGGGCCGCGATGCCAAAACGCTGTGCACCACCCGCGATGAAAACGGTCGCCTGCACAGCCCCAAACTGGTCGCGCCAAAATTGCCCCAGCTGATCGTGCCGACCACGCCGACCACCGCCATGGTGAAGGCCGGCAGCGCAGTGTTTGATCCGGTCCATATCGAGCGCCTCGCGCTGTTCGACCCCAAGACCCGGGCGCAAGCGATCTTCATTCACCCGCAAGTGATCCTGTCGGCGCCACGCGAGCTGATCATCAGTTCCAGCCTGAACACCCTGGTGATGAGCATCGAAGGACTCATCGCGCGCTCGGGCGATCCGATTGCGGATGGTCTGCTCATGCATGCACTGCGCCTGCTCGCGCAGCATCTGCCGGCAGCAGCGCAGACTGACGACGACGCCGCGCGCAGCGAACTGATGATCGCTGCCGTGATGTGCGGCCAAGGCTCGGACTACAGCGGCGCCGGCATCACCACCGTGCTCGGCCATACCATCGGCGCACGCCACGAACTCGACAACGGCATCGCCAACGCGATCATGCTCGCGCATGTGCTGCGCTTCAACGCCGGCTTTGCCGACGCCGGAATGCAGAAGGTAGCGACCGCGCTCGGCCTGCCGACCCTGCAGGGTGAAGCCCTGGTGTCTGCAGTGATCGACAGCGTACAAAAATTATTCGCCAGCCTCGGCGTGCCACCACGCCTGCGCGATGCCGGCATCCCGCAGGCAGCGCTGCCCGGCTTTGCCAGCGCCGCCATGGGCGACTGGTTTCTAAGCGCCAATCCGCGCGCGGTTGCGGATGCCTCGGACCTGCAACAGGTTCTCGAGGCAGCGTGGTGAGCCAGAAGACAGTGATGACTGAGCGCAAGCAGATTTACATCAACGGCGTCTGGGTCGATTCATCCGGTCAGGGGGTGCTCACCGTCATCAATCCGGCCACCGAGGAGCCGTTCGCCACCGTGCCACGCGGCTCGGTGGACGATGTTGATCGTGCCGTGCGGGCCGCCTCGGCCGCCTTTGCAAGCTGGTCGCAGACTTCCGTGCAGCAGCGCATCGCACTGTTCAACAAACTGGCGCGTCTGACCGAGCGCCGTGCCGATGAAATCACCAGTACCATCGTCAGTGAACTCGGCTACCCAAAAGCCTGGGCGGCCCAATCGCAGACCACAGGCGCCGTGGAAGAACTCGACATCATTGCCGAATGCCTGGCCGAAATCAGCTGGGCCGATCAGGTTGGCAACACGCAAGTGTGCAGCGTGCCCTCGGGCGTGGTGGGCGCCATCACCGCATGGAATGCACCCCTGCGCTCAATCATCTCCAAGGCCGGCGCTGCCATGGCCGCGGGCTGCACCGTCGTGCTCAAGCCGGCCGAGGTGGCACCGCTAACGGGCTTCATCTTTGCCGAGCTGTGCGCCGAGGCGGGCGTTCCCGCCGGGGTACTCAATCTCGTCTGCGGCACCGGACCGGAAGTGGGCGAGGCGATCGCCGCCCATCCGCTGATCGACGTGGTCTCTCTCACCGGCTCGGTGCGCGCCGGTCGGCGCGTGATGGAAGTGGCGGCCGGCACCATCAAGCGGGTACACCTGGAGCTGGGCGGCAAGTCCGCCAACCTGATTTTCGAAGATGCGGACTTTGAGCGCGCCGTCGTTGACGGCATCGAAGACGCGCTGCGCAACACCGGCCAGGTATGTGGCGGCCTGACCCGTATGCTGGTGCCGCGGCAACGCCTGCGCGAGGCCGAACAACTGGCCGTGGAACGGGCCGCGCGCTACGTGCCCGGCGACCCGCTCGTTCCGGCAACGACACAGGGGCCCGTCGCCACCGCGGCAGCGCGGGACCGTGTGCGCGGCCACATCCAGTCTGGCCTCGATCAGGGCCTGCGTTTGCTCTGCGGCGGAACGGAAGCACCCGAAGGTTTGAGCCGTGGTTTTTTTGTGCGACCGACGATCTTTTCCGGCGACAACAAAAGCCGCATTGCGCAGGAAGAAATTTTCGGCCCGGTGGTGGTGATCATTCCCTTTGACAACGAAGACGATGCCATCGCGATCGCCAACGATTCGCCCTATGGACTGGCCGCCGGAGTCTGGTGTGCCGACAGCGCGCGGGCACGGACCATTGCGGGCCGGCTTCGCGTCGGGCGCATCCGCATCAACGGTGCGCCGCTCAACAAACGCGGCACACACGGCGGCTTCAAGCTGTCGGGCGTCGGCCGCGAATGGGGACGCTACGGCATCGAAGAATTCCTTGAATACCAGTCGGTCATCGGTTGAACATAACTTCGCGGCAGATATAGCAGCTCCATCCATTTTGCAAGACCAGTGAACATCAGACTCACCTTCGTTAAACACAGGAGACTTCCATGAAAAAACGTTCCTTCCTCAAGCTGCTCGGCGCTGCCCTGCCCTGGTCCGCCAGCAGTGTTTTTGCCCAGTCCGGCAGCAACAAAACCATCCGCGTTATCGTTCCCTTGCAGGCTGGCAGTTCCAATGACATGGTGGCGCGCGTGTTGTGCGCACAGATGAGCACTATTCTTGGCCAGAGCATCGTCGTCGAGAACAAGGTCGGCGGCAACGGTTCGATCGGCACCATGGAAGTGGTGCGCGCTACACCGGATGGCTACACCCTGCTGCTGGCGTCCAACTCGCCACTGGCCGCCAATCTCGCCTTCACGAAGGCCATGCCCTATGATCCGCGCACCGATCTCACGCCCATCGGGGGTGCCAGTCTGACCAACCACGTGGTCATGGTCAAAGGCGATTCACCGATCCGCACCTTCCCTGAGTTTCTGGCCTACGCCAAACAGCGCCCGGGCAAAGTCAGCGTCGGTTATTCGACCACTTCAGTGCAGACGCAAATCGCCACGATGAACAAACAGGCCGGCATTGAACTGCTGGCCGTGCCGTACAAGGGCAGTCCCGCCACGATCACCGACGTGATCGGCGGCGTGCTCGACGCCACCCTGACCGATCCCGGCAATGCGCTGGTACACGTCAAGGCAGGCACCTTGCGTGCGCTGGCCGTGGGCTCGCTCAAACGCAACCCCGTTGCACCGGACTGGCCTGCCATTTCGGAAACCCTGCCGGGCTTTGACTTCCCGTCGTGGAACGCTCTGGTGGGACCGGCGCGCATGCCACGCGAACTGGTCAATCGTCTCGCCAACGCCCTCGCTCAGGCCCAGAAAAACCCCGACATCATCGCCAACTTTGCCGCGGCGGGAACGACCAACCTGGTGATGGGGCCGGACGAACTCAAGATCTACATCGCCAACGAAACCACCAAGTGGGTACGGCTGGCGCGCGAAGCCAACATCCAGCCCGAATAACGACGGCTGTTCAGCCAACACGGGGATGCGCAGATGATCACGGTACCGGCACGCTGCGTTTGCGGTCCCCATGATGGATTCCGGCGCACGACCATCGAGCGTCGTGATCCCGGCCCGCACGATGTGCTGATTGACATCGCCTACGCCGGCATCTGCCATTCGGATATCGAACACGCACGCCAACTGCGCGCAGGGGCGGCAACAAGCTATCCTCTGGTACCTGGGCACGAGATCGTCGGTGTGGTGTCGGCGGTCGGTGCACAGGTGACCAAGTTCAAGATCGGCGATCGGGCCGGGGTGGGCAACATGGTCGACTCCTGCCGGGTCTGCGCCAACTGCCTGATCGGGCTGGAGCAATACTGCAGCGGCAAACGCGTGTTGACCTACAACTCGCCCGACCGGGACGGTCGGTCCACGCAGGGCGGTTACAGCCAGAAGATCGTCGTCGATGAAGCATTTGTGCTCAGGATTCCGCCAAGCATTCCACTGCCTCAGGCGGCACCGCTGCTGTGCGCGGGCATCACCATGTATTCGACGATGCGACACTGGAAGGTCGGGCCAGGAGCACGCGTTGCCATTCTGGGTCTGGGCGGGCTGGGCCATGTCGGGGTGCAGATTGCGAAGGCACTGGGCGCGCACACGACGGTATTCGAACTGTCGCCGGCCAAGCGCGAGGACGCACTGCGACTGGGTGCCGACGCCTACCATCTGACTTCGGACGGCGCCGCATTGAAGGCGCTGGCGAATCACGTTGACCTGCTGATTGCCACCGTAGCCCTGAGCGACCATCTGGATGTTTTGTTGGACACGCTTGCGCTCGACGGCAGCTTCGTCAACCTCGCCCTGCCAGACAAGCCGCTGACGATCCCCGCTGCCTCGCTGCTCAACAACCGGCGCTCGATTGCAGGCACTCGCAGCGGTGGCCTGGCCGAGACGCAGGAGATGCTCGACTTTTGCGCGGAACATGGCATCGCAGCGGAAGTCGAGGTCATCGCAGCCGATGGCATCGACGACGCCTACCAGAGGCTGCTGGCGGGTGACGTGCGTTTCCGCTTTGTCATCGACAACAGCACGCTGTGACCGCACCCTACAGTGCAGTTTAGGTATCATAGGTCTTATGATCCAGAAATCCGAACCTGAAGCTGAAGAGAGCGCGTCCGCCGTGCGTTCGAAGTCCGATCCACAAAACCACCGCACGGTGGACCGCGTCACCCAGATCCTGGAAGAGGTGGTGTACCACCCCGGCATGAGCTTTGCCGAGCTGGTGCGCAGCCTGGGCGCGGCCAAAAGCTCCGTGCATGGATTCATCCAGGGGCTGCTCGCTAAAGGCTGGCTGTTCGAAGACCAGCGCCGCTTCTATCTCGGGCCGGCGGTGTACGGCCTGACGATGGCGAGTGGTCATATCCGCGCCGGGCTGGTCACGCATGCAGACCTGGCGGCCCTGCAGGAAAAAACCGGCGGCGCCATTTTCCTCGGCGTACGCGCCGGAGACCACCTCATCTACATTGCCGAAGCCGGCAGCGACGACATCGTCAGCTTTGAAGCACGCTCCAACATCCGCCGCACCTTGCTGATGACTGCCGGCGGAAAAGCCCTGCTGGCCACGCTACCGAGCTCGGAACGCGAAGCCTTTCTGCGCCGTCACCGCGCCACCGATAGCGAGCTGGTCGGCAAATTTCTGGACGAATTTCAGGACATCAAACGTACCGGCATCGCCGCCAACATCAGCCAGCGGGGCACACGCTTCGCGATTGCCACAACGGTCCGGAACCGGTCTGGCGAATCGACCGCCTCGGTCACGCTGGTCGGGCCCACTGCCGATCTGCAGCCGCAGGTTGCCAAACTGACCAAGCTGCTGCTCAAACATGTTGATTCCTGGTCACAACGCTCGCTCAACCCGCGCGAGGTGATTTAAGCTTCGTTGTTGTGCAACACACGCGAACTCACCGGCAGCTCTGCGCCAGACAAGCGGGCTGGATGCGCCCTGTCTGTTAGCTCACTTCAGTGAGCGCTGAAAAAGAATTTTTTGGCTTTTCCAATGGCCTTTGATTTGGACCGCTCGCGGCAACTTATGGAGTTAGCTTTGTCACCCATTAAAAGCCCATTTTTCGCTGCGCTGCTTACGACTGCAGCCCTCCTTCTGTCGGCCTGTGCCTCGCATACTCCGGCAACCGTCCTTACAAGTTCAAGCGCAAATGCTCAGGTGTCCAATGCACTTGTGCCATTTTCATCTGAAGAAGGCGCGGCACGGCTGGGGCGATCGGGCGAGAAAGTCAATTTCGCATTGCTTGTCAATCAATTCGAAGCGCAATACAACGGCGCCTTTTGTGGGCCAACCTCAGCAGCGATTGTGCTCAACACCGTGAACAGTCGCAGTGCCAGCCTGCCACGCGACCACACGCGTCTGCGTAAGGAAGATGTGCAGTACATGGCCGTTGGTGCGGATCCCATCGTCCCCAGATTCACGCAGGACAGCGTCATTGAAAAGGGTCCCAAGACTCGTGCGCAAGTGCTCGGAGAACCCACTGGCATTGGCGGCAAGAAGACAACCGATTTCGGCTACCAGTTGCGCCAGTTTGACGCGATGCTTCGAGCAAACGGCCTCATCACAAAAGTGGTCGTCGTCGGCGATGCGCTTGCAGAGCACGCGATCCGCGCCGACTTGATCGACAGCCTCACACGTGGCGGGCAATACGTCATTGTGAATTACCGACGCGCAGCCGTAGGCCAAAAGGGCGGTGGCCACATCTCGCCACTCGGTGCATACGATGCAACGTCAGACTCATTTTTAGTGCTTGACGTCAATCCCGCTGTGGCTGGCTGGGTCTGGATGCCTGTGGCGACGCTGGTGAAAGGTATGCGTACTTTTGATACGGTGGAGAATCGTGGCTATGTCGTGGTTCACGCGCAATAATACCCACGGGCTGATTCGAAGCGGTCGGGCTGGTAACTGGGCCGCGCACCGACCTTGTGGATCACGACATCGCCTTCGCGATTGACCGCAAAATCTACCGAACAACCGGGCGCCAGATTCAGCGCATCGCGAATCCGCTCGGGGATGGTGACCTGACCCTTGCTGGTAAATTTCGTCGACATGGCATAGCTCCTCATTGATGACGGCATAAAAACCAGAGGACAGACTTGATATTAATCTCCAGAAGGTTACACTTACTGAAACCTTCCGACGAGTCTTTCATGCAACCTATTCGGCAATTAATGGACGTAATCAGCCAACTGGCCAGCCAGCAGGCATGCTTGTTTACGCCCGCTGATTTGCGCTCAATTCTTTCCACGCATTCGGAAACAGCCTTCAAGACACTATTGAGCCGAGCGGTTCGTGAGGGGCACCTCACCAGACTATGTCGTGGGTTGTATTTGTACGAAAAAGCCAATCCAGATCGCGGATTGATCCTGCCTCATGCCGCATCCAAACTGCGTCCTCTTGGGCTCAATTATCTCAGCCTTGAGACTGTTTTGAGTGAGGCAGGAGTCATCTCCCAGATACCCATGAATCGCATCATGGTCATGTCCTCAGGGCGGTCTAGCGTCATTGATTGCGGTCCTTGGGGTAGCATTGAATTTATCAACACTAGGCAGCAACCAGAGGATCTGGTTGGTCAACTTGAATATGACCCCAGAGCCCGACTTTGGCGAGCCAGCGTCGCACAAGCCCTAAGGGATATGCGCGCCACGCATCGCAATGCTGACTTGATTGATTGGAAAGTAGCCCATGAGTTTGTTTGATGAATTAGTTGATGCAGCACTAAAAAATAAGCAAGAGCTGGCCCCCTTGCGAGTCGTCGTGGAAAAAGAACTTCTTCACCAAGATATTCTTCGCGTGCTCAGCGGAACTGGCCTGCTCACAGGGCTGACATTCATTGGAGGAACGTGCCTGCGTGCGTGCTATGGATCCAATCGATTGAGTGAAGACTTAGATTTCACGGGTGGTTCTGACTTCACGCGTGACCAACTTGCGGCCATGAGCAACATACTCGTTGAGAGCCTCAAGGCCAAATATGGACTGGAAGTCAACGTCACCGATCCTGTTCGCGAAGAAGGCAACATCGACACATGGAAACTCAAGGTTCAGACAAGGCCTGGGCGGAAAGACCTTTCTGCTCAACGCATCAATATTGATGTATGCGCCATTCCAAGTTACCAACCACGCCCGATGGCTCTGCTCAATCCCTATGGGATTGAAATGGGTAGCAGTGGTTTGATCCTGAAAGCTCAATCGCGCGAAGAGATTTTTGCGGACAAATTAGTGGCCTTTGCATTGCGCCCAAACAGACTCAAAAATCGTGACTTGTGGGACATAGCCTGGCTGCATCAACAAAAGATCAAGCCAGCTCTTGATCTGATCATAAACAAACTGGGTGACCATCGTGCTGAGCCCCATGCTTATTTGAAAGCATTTTCCGAACGTACCTCATCCTTGAAAAATGATCCTGAAATAGCAAAGGAATTTCGCAAAGAAATGAGCCGTTTTCTTCCCAACGAGACAGTGAAAGAAACTGTGAATTCAGAGAATTTTTGGGAATATTTAAGTAACTTGATGGAAAGCTACAACCAACTATTAATTCAAGTGCTAGATGGACAGGGACAATCGTCAAATTTTAAAATGTAATCAACGTAGTCCGTCGATATCGCCACATTTCCCGCCCTAGTGTAGAACGTGCCATCTTAGGAAATGCTTGTGTTTTCTATCAGACAGCGACGCTCGCGACGTCATTGCGGTTTTTACTGGGGGAACAGGTAAAAAAAATCCCAACCGGATAAGGGTTGGGATTTCAAATTATGGTGGAGAAGAGGAGGATCGAACTCCCGACCTTCGCATTGCGAACGCGACGCTCTCCCAGCTGAGCTACTTCCCCCAAGCGAGCCATTGTACCCACGCCGGCGCAACGATTCAAGTCAAGTCGTGGCCCGGGGGGCTTGGGTTTGGCGCCGCGCGACTGTACACTTGCTACTCCATCGGCCAGCACTCACCAGAAAATACCATGCGCATTACACCCCCCTACGGTTACCGTGACCTGACCCCCCTGCTCAAAACCCACCGCGTTGTGCCAGCG
>CANJOT010000070.1 GCA_947475815.1 Burkholderiales bacterium
GGCTTGGCCTGCAGGTCGGGATTGAAGGCCCACACCAGCCAGCGGTATTCAACCGTGCCGTCCTCGTTGCGGCGCCGGCAGCGGTTTTCAAACGAACCGCCGGTCTTGCCCGCAGCCAGTTTGCGCAGTTCGGCTTCGGTGCCGTCGCGGTCATCGGGGTGCACCAGATCGAGCAGTGAGGTGCCTCGCAGGGCGCCGGGTTCGTGGCCGAGCACGCGCGTGATGGCCGGGTTGAGGCGCGTGAGGGTGCCGCGCGCGTCCATGATGCACAGAATGTCGAGGGACAGGTTGAAGAGCCGGTCGCGCGCCGACTCGGCGGCGATGCGCCGCTGTGTGTGGCGCATCAGCGACCACAGACTCCACATGATGAAGATCGACAGCTGGGCCACGATCCAGACCAGCACATTGTCGGCCAGGCCGCTGCGCGAAGGGTAGGGATAGGCCCGGATCAGAATGCCGCGCCCGGGCGGGTCGAAAGGGAGTTCGTAGTGCTGGTCCTTGGCGCTCAGGCGACCACTGGCCAGTGTGGCCAGTTGCGTGCCTTCATCGTTGACCACGGCAATCTTGTATTTATCCGAGATTTCACGCGGTACGACATAGCGCAGCAGGTTGCTGACCGAATACACCACGCCGAGCGTGCCGCGAAAGTGGCTCTTCTCATCGTGCACCGGCAACTGCATCTGCAGGTACATTTCCTGGTCGGCTCCCTTGAAGGGCTCGGAATAGACCGGTTGACGGCTGTCGCGCGCGCGCTCGAATTCGGCCATCAGGGTGGCGCGGCCGGGGCGTGTGACCGGGCGGAGAAAATTGACCGAGATATATCGGTCCGGCATGCCCACCCAGCGGGTATTGCCGGCGGCGTCAAGCCAGCCAATGGTAACGACTTCCGGATTGGCGGTCATGAAACGCTGTGTCTGGCTCATGTAGGCGGCTTCGGTCAGTTCGCCCTGACTGGCCTGACGCGCCAGAGTGCCCAGTTCATCGCGTTTGCTGCGCAGGTGCAGGCGCATGACTTGCTGGGTCCATTCGACATCCCGGATCAGTTCGGCCTCCCGACGGTTGGCTTCGTTTTCGCGCAGCACCCACAGGAGTGTGAACATGACACACACGAAGAGCACCATGGCCACCAGCGGCGCGAGCCACTGCCAGCGCGGGCCGAAAACGCTGCTGTCCCAGGCGGCAAAGCGCATCTGCCGCGCGGTGCGCGGAAAGAGGGGCGCGGCGCTGGCGGGTGATTCGTCGGCCGGGTCCGTAAGGGCAGGGTCGGCGGCAATCGAGGCCACCGCAGTGTTGGCGAGGATTTTCGGCGCGTTGGGAAGGCGTGTTTCAGACATGCCGGCAGTGTACGGCAGGACAGCCTGGTTTGGCAGCATGGCCGGCTTCAAAGCGGGCACCGGTGCGTTTTCGCAAGCGTAAAATAAGCTTCTACATTTCACATTATGAAATCGAATACCGTTATTTGAAAAATAGATTGCATGCGACCATGGGCTCCTCTAAGATTGGATTTGTTGACGGAAGTGATGACCATGGTCCCGGCCCTTGTCATGACCGATGTCGAAGCCGAACATGCCGATGCGCCAGAGATCGTGGCGCGTGCCGGATGTTTTGTTCAAATCCAGGTTGCGTGTTTTGTCCGGGCGGGCAAGGTCGCGCACCGAGCATCAGGAGGCAACATGTCCGCACTTCCCGAAGAACTCACGCAAGCCGCGTCGGCCAACGATTCCGATCCGATTGAGACCAAGGAATGGCTCGACGCGCTGGCTGCCGTGATCGAACGCGAAGGCCCGGAACGGGCGCACGTGCTGCTTGAAAAACTCATCGATCAGACGCGCCGTTCGGGCGGTTTTGTGCCGTTCTCAGCCAACACGGCCTATGTCAACACCATCCCGACACACCTTGAAGAACATTGCCCGGGCAACCTCGAATACGAAGAAAAGCTGCGTTCGTGGATGCGCTGGAACGCCATGGCCCTGGTGGTCAAGGCCAACCGCGGCGACGGTGATCTGGGTGGCCACATTTCCAGTTTTGCGTCACTGGCCAACATGCTGGGCATCGGTTTCAACCATTTCTGGAAGGGCCCGCAGCATGCCGATGGTCAGGATCTGCTCTATATTCAGGGCCATTCCTCGCCAGGCATCTACGCGCGTTCGTTTCTCGAAGGCCGGCTGACCGAAGACCAACTGCTCAATTTCCGCCGCGAGGTCGACGGTAAGGGTCTGAGTTCCTATCCGCACCCCAAGCTCATGCCCGAGTACTGGCAGTTCCCCACGGTGTCGATGGGCCTGGGGCCGATCATGTCGATCTATCAGGCGCGTTTTCTCAAGTACCTGCAGGCGCGCGGCATTGCTGAGACCAGCAAGCGCAAGGTCTGGACCTTCTGCGGTGACGGCGAGATGGACGAGCCCGAATCGATGGGCGCCATCGGTCTGGCGGCGCGCGAGAAGCTCGACAATCTGGTGTTCGTCGTCAATTGCAACCTGCAGCGCCTTGATGGCCCGGTGCGCGGCAATGGCAAGATCATTCAGGAGCTTGAGGCCGATTTCCGCGGTGCTGGCTGGAACGTCATCAAGGTCATCTGGGGATCGTATTGGGATCCGCTGCTGGCGCGCGACAAGACCGGTGCCCTGCAACGGATCATGATGGAAACCGTCGACGGCGAATACCAGAACTACAAGGCGCGTGATGGCGCCTTCGTGCGCGAGCATTTCTTTGGCAAAGACCCGGAGGCGCTCGAACTGGTGGCACGCATGACCGATGATGAAATCTGGAGCCTGAACCGTGGCGGTCACGATCCGCACAAGATCTACGCCGCCTTTTCTGCCGCCAATCGCCACAAGGATCAGCCGACCGTCATTCTGGTCAAGACCATCAAGGGTTTTGGCATGGGCAAGGTTGCCGAGGCGCGCAACACCGCCCACCAGACCAAGAAGCTTGACGATCAGGCCGTGCGCGAATTCCGGGATCGTTTCAATGTGCCGATTCCGGACGACCAGCTGCCCGATATTCCCTTTTTCAAGCCTTCGGCCGATGCGCCCGAGATGAAATACCTGCAGGAGCGTCGCGCGGCACTCGGTGGTTATCTGCCGGCGCGCCGCATGCGCTCCGATGAACAGCTCAAGGTGCCGCCGCTCGAGACCTTTCACGCGGTCTACGAGGCCACCAGCGAAGGCCGTGAAATTTCCACGACTCAGGCATACGGCCGCTTCATCGCCGCGCTGCTGCGCGACAAACAGCTCGGCTCGCGCGTGGTGCCCATTCTGGTCGACGAGGCGCGCACCTTCGGCATGGAAGGCCTGTTCCGCCAGATCGGCATCTACTCGGCGGAAGGGCAGAAATACGAGCCGGTCGATCGTGACCAGGTGATGTATTACCGCGAAGACAAGGCCGGCCAGATTCTGCAGGAGGGCATCAACGAGGCCGGCGGCATGGCATCGTGGATCGCTGCGGCGACCTCGTATTCGACCAACAACCGCATCATGATTCCGTTCTACATTTATTACTCAATGTTCGGATTCCAGCGCTTTGGCGACATGGCCTGGGCCGCTGGCGACATGCGCGCGCGCGGCTTCCTGCTAGGCGGTACGGCCGGCCGTACCACGCTCAATGGCGAGGGTTTGCAGCATGAAGACGGCCACAGCCACGTGCTGGCCTCGACCGTGCCCAATTGTGTGGCGTATGACCCGACGTTCGCGCATGAAGTCGCGGTCATCCTGCACGCCGGTCTCAAGCGCATGGTCGAAGATCAGGAAGATGTGTTTTATTACATCACCCTGATGAACGAAAACTACGCCCAGCCCGGCCTGACGCCGGGTCAGGAAGCAGACATCCTTAAGGGCATGTATCTGCTGCGTCCGTCGCCGGCGGCCGGGCCGCTGCGCGTGCAACTGCTGGGGTCGGGCACCATCCTGCGTGAGGTGCTCGCTGCGGCGCAGTTACTCGAAGAGGACTGGGGCATCGCTGCCGATGTCTGGAGCTGTACCAGCTTTACCGAAGTGGCGCGTGAAGGCGCGGCTGTGGCGCGCTGGAATCTGCTGCATCCTGGCGAGAAGCAAAAGCTGCCCTTCATTGCGCGCCAGCTTTCCGGTCATTCCGGACCGGTGGTGGCCTCGACTGATTACATTCGCGTGTTCGCAGACCAGGTGCGCGCCTATCTGCCCAAAGAGCGCAGCTATCGCGTGCTCGGCACCGATGGCTTTGGGCGCTCCGACACCCGCGCCAAGTTGCGCGAGCATTTCGAGGTGAACCGCCATTTCGTGGTGCTGGCGGCCTTGCACGAGTTGGCCGAAGCAGGCAGCATCAAGCCCGGCCAGGTGGCTGCGGCAATCACCAAGTACCAGATCGATCCAGAGAAGGCCAATCCGGTTTACGCTTGAGGGCGCGGGCGGTCGTGTGGCGTGGTGTGGCGTGTTGTGAGGTGGCTTGAGCCACCGGCAGCAATGATAATTTTTTGCAACCAATCTGGCGTGACCGGAGCTTGATGATGAGCGTAATTGAAATCAGGGTTCCCGATATCGGGGACTTCAAGGAAGTCGAAGTAATCGAGGTACTGGTCCAGCCAGGCGATGTGATCAAGGCGGAACAGTCGCTGGTCACGGTCGAATCGGACAAGGCCAGCATGGAGATTCCGAGTTCGCGCGCCGGCGTGGTGCGTGAGCTGCGCGTCAAGCTGGGCGATCAAGTGACTCAGGGCAGCGTGTTGTTGACCCTTGAGGCCGAGGAGAGCAGTGCCGCGGCACCGGCGCCAGTGGTCAGTGTGCCGGTTGCGGCGGCAGCACCGGCTACGGCCGCAGTGGCTTCGACGGCTGCTCCGGCCAGTCCTGCACCACTCAATGCTGCGCCGGCCAGTGATGCGGCCACCAGCCTGCCGCATGCCAGCCCGTCGGTGCGCAAATTCGCACGCGAACTGGGCGTCGATCTCACCCGTGTGAGCGGCACCGGATCCAAACAGCGCATTCTCCTCGAGGATGTGCAGGCCTACGTCAAGGGTGCCGTGGCCGTGCTGGTCAAGGGTGCGTCTGCCGCCGGTACGCCGGCGGGTGGGGGCTCCGGCCTGAACCTGCTGCCCTGGCCATCGCTCGATTTCAGCAAGTTCGGCCCGACCACCGCCGCGCCGCTGTCGCGCATCAAACGCCTGTCCGGTCCCAATCTGGCGCGCAACTGGGCCATGATTCCCCATGTCACCCAGTTTGACGAAGCCGATGTCACCGAGCTCGAGCAGTTCCGCAAGGAAAGCAACACGGCACTGGCCAAGTCGGGCGTCAAGCTGACCATGCTGGCTTTTGTCGTCAAGGCCAGCATTGCGGCGCTCAAACAGTTTCCCAATTTCAATGGCTCGCTCGATGCCACCGGCGAGAACCTGATCCAGAAGCAGTACTGGAACATCGGTTTCGCCGCGGATACGCCGAACGGCCTGGTGGTGCCGGTGATCCGTGATGCCGACCAGAAGGGGGTGAGCCAGATTGCCCGCGAGCTCGGCGAATTGTCGGCCACGGCGCGCGAGGGCAAACTCAAGCCGGGCGACATGCAGGGCGCGAGCTTCACCATCTCCTCGCTGGGCGGGGTCGGTGGCACTGCGTTTACGCCGATCATCAATGCGCCTGAGGTGGCCATTCTGGGCTTGTCAAAAACGCAGATGAAGCCGGTCTGGGATGGCAAGCAGTTCGTGCCGCGCCTGATGCTGCCGCTGTCGCTGTCCTACGATCACCGCGTCATTGACGGTGCACAGGGCGCGCGTTTCACGACGTATCTGGCCGATGTGCTGGCCGACATGCGCAAGATCCTGCTGTAACCATCACGGACCGGAGCCGCCATGAGTCTGAAGGAAATCAAGGTCCCCAATATCGGTGACTTCAAGGAAGTGGAAGTGATCGAGCTGCTGGTCAAGCCTGGCGATCAGATCGGCGCAGATCAGTCGCTGGTCACGGTGGAGTCCGACAAGGCCAGCATGGAGATCCCTGGCGATGCGGCCGGTGTGGTCCGGGAATGGAAGGTCAAGCTGGGCGACAAAATCGCCATGGGGTCGGTGTTGCTGGTCATTGAGACCAGCGATGTGGTGAGCGCGCCTGTCGCCGCGCTGGCAGCGTCTGCGGTCGCCATGCCGGCCCCCGTGGCTGCTGCAGCGCCGGTCGCAGCAGCCAGTGCCGGTGCTGCCGCGTACAGCGGCAGTGTCGACATCGAATGCGGCATGCTGGTGCTTGGCGCCGGCCCGGGAGGGTATTCGGCCGCATTCCGCGCCGCCGATCTTGGTTTGAACACCGTGCTGGTCGAACGCTACGCGACGCTGGGCGGTGTCTGCCTGAACGTCGGATGCATCCCCTCCAAGGCCCTGTTGCACACGGTCTCGGTGATCGACGAGGCGCGTACGCTGGGTGCCCACGGCATCAGTTTTGCCGAGCCGACCATCGATGTCGACAAACTGCGGGGTTTCAAGGATAAGGTGGTCGGCAAGCTGACCGGTGGCCTGACCGCCATGGCCAGGGCGCGCAAGGTCACGGTGGTGCGGGGCGTCGGCAGTTTTATCGATGCCCACCATCTGCGCGTGCAGGGCGAGGCCGGCGACAAGGTCATCCGCTTCAAACAGGCCATCATTGCCGTCGGCAGCCAGTCGGTCAAACTGCCCTTCGTGCCGGAAGACCCGCGTATCGTCGACTCTACCGGTGCGCTCGAACTGCGCTTCATCCCCAACAAGATGCTCATCATTGGTGGTGGCATCATCGGTCTGGAAATGGGCACGGTCTACTCGACGCTCGGTGCGCGCCTGGACGTCGTCGAAATGCTCGACGGCCTCATGCAGGGCGCCGATCGCGATCTCGTCAAGGTCTGGCAGAAAAAGAACCTTGGCCGCTTCGACAGAATCATGACCAAGACCCGTACCGTCGCCGTTGAGGCGCGTGCCGACGGCATCTGGGTCAGTTTCGAGGGCGAGGGTGCGCCGGCCCAGGCACAACGTTACGACATGGTATTGCAGGCGGTGGGGCGGGTGTCCAACGGCGCGAAGATCAGCGCCGAAAACGCCGGGGTGGCCGTCAGCGATCGCGGCTTCATCGCCGTCGATGGACAGATGCGCACCAGCGTGCCGCATATTTTCGCCATCGGCGACGTGGTGGGTCAGCCGATGCTGGCCCACAAGGCAGTGCATGAAGCCCATGTAGCCGCCGAAGCGGCCGCGGGTGAAAAGAGTTTTTTCGACGCGCGCGTCATCCCCTCGGTGGCCTATACCGATCCCGAAGTAGCCTGGGTTGGCGTGACCGAGGAAGAGGCGCGCAGGCAGGGGCTGGCGCATCGCGCCGCCACCTTCCCCTGGGCCGCTTCCGGCCGGGCCATTGCCAATGGCCGCGACGAGGGCTTCACCAAGCTCATTTTTGATGAAACGACACACCGTATCATCGGTGGCGCCATCGTTGGCACCCATGCCGGCGATCTGATCTCCGAAATCGCGCTGGCCATCGAAATGGGTGCCGACGCGGTCGATATCGGCAAGACCATTCACCCGCATCCCACGCTCGGCGAGTCAGTCGGTATGGCAGCGGAATTGTACGAGGGGGTCTGTACCGATCTGCCCCCGCTGAAAAAACGCCAGGGGCAGGCATGAGTCTGACGCAGGATCAACTGAAGCAGGCGGTCGCCGTGGCCGCGGTGGAGCATGTGCGGCCATTTTTCGATCAGCACGCCATCATTGGCGTGGGCACGGGTTCAACGGCTGATCTGTTCATCGACGCGCTGGTCGCCCACAAAGAGCGCTTTGCCGGCGCGGTGGCCAGTTCCGAGCGCAGTGCCGTACGCCTGCGTGGCCATGGCATCCGGGTAGTTGATCTTAATGAGGTCAGCAGCCTGCCTGTGTATGTCGATGGCGCGGACGAAGTCACGCCGCAACTGGCCATGCTCAAGGGGGGCGGCGGGGCGCTGACGCGTGAAAAAATCGTCGCCGCCGTGGCGCAGCGTTTTGTCTGCATTGCCGATGGCTCCAAGCTGGTGGAGCAACTGGGCCGTTTCCCGCTGCCGATCGAGGTGATTCCGATGGCGCGTGCGCAGGTCGCGCGCCACCTGACGGCGCTGGGTGGCGAGGCGCGCCTGCGTGGCGTGGTCGACGGCAAACCATTCATCACGGACAATGGCAACGTGATTCTCGACGTGCACGGTTTGCGCATCAGCGATCCGGTGGCCTTTGAAACCCTGCTCGATGGCATCGTTGGCATCGTTGCGAGCGGCCTGTTTGCACGCCGTGGCGCCGACGTGCTGCTGCTGGGCACTGCCGACGGTGTATCGACCTTGCTGCCGGATTGAAGCGGACAGGTGACGAACCAGTCACGAACCAGTCACGAATCAGTCACGAATCAGTCATAATCGCCAGTCACAATAATCGGTCACAATAGCGAGTGAACGCAGGCAAGCCTGCGGGCGCCTGATGTCCAACCCCGATCCGAGCGAGCACCGTCATGTCTGATCATACTTCCAAGCAGTTTGATTCCGAACTCGAGGCAGTGCGCTCGAGCGTGCTGCAAATGGGTGGTCTGGTTGAAGCGCAGATCCTGAGCGCGGTCGAATGCATTACCTCTGGCGACATGGTCGAGATTGATCGTGTGATTGCCAATGACAAGGCGGTCAATCGCATGGAGGTTGAACTCGATGAGCGCTGCAGCCACATCATTGCCCGGCGCCAGCCCACGGCGGGCGACCTGCGCATGCTCATGACGGTGGTCAAGATGATCACCGATCTGGAGCGCATCGGCGACGAAGCTGAAAAGATCGCACGCATGGCACGCATGATCCACGAAGCCAACAAGGCGCACCTGCCGCGCATCGAACTGGCCCACATGGCCAGCGTGGCCGTGGCCATGCTGCGCAAGGCGCTGGATGCCTTTGCCCGTCTGGATGTTCTGGCGGCGGCCCAGGTGGTGCGTCAGGATCTGGTCGTGGACGATGAATTCCGTGCGGTGATCCGCCAACTGATCACGTTTGTCATGGAAGATCCGCGCACCATTTCACGGACCATTGAGGTACTGTTCATTGCCAAGGCGATCGAACGCATCGGCGACCATGCCAAAAACATGTCCGAATACACGGTTTACATGGTAAAGGGGCGCGATGTGCGCCACACCGGCCTTGAAGAGATCGAACGCGAAGCCGCCCAATAAGCCTGATCAGACCGATAAGGGCAGCTTCTTGATGCCTGGTTCACCCTAAGCTGAGGCCTGCTGGCCTCACGCCTCCCCGGTCGGCGGCACGTAGCCGGCTGCCGCATCGGCGCCACCGCCGAAGAAATGCCGCTCCATCTGCTGGGCGAGATACTTGCGCGCACGCGCATCGGCCAAATTCAAACGGTTCTCATTGACCAGCATGGTCTGGTGCTTGAGCCAGTCGGCCCACGCCTGCTTGGAAACCTGCTCGTAAATCCGCTTGCCGAGTTCCCCCGGGTAGGGCGGAAAATCAAGTCCTTCTGCTTCACAGTCAAGTTTGATACATTTCACTAATCTGCTCATGGTCTTTCCCAGTCCGAGTGTTTGCCCGCTCATTTTAAACCACTCCGGGTGGCGCGTTCCCGGTTAACCTGTCTGTGTGCATCTTTGTGACTGTGCGTCGTACTCTGAAAACTGAACACTGCGATCCCTTGACATCCGACCGGCAGGCACCACCGGAGCCGCGCCGCGCCCTGCGGCGGGACGCCGACATTCGCATGGCCGAGTGGAGGGCAGCCGTGCACGAGCAGGAGCGCATCAGCGCCGAGTTGCACGATGGCCTCGGTCAGCACCTGACCGGCATCGCCTTTCTCGCCAAGGCTCTGGCCAACAAACTGCATTCCCGGGACGCACCCGAGGCCCCCGAGACCGATCAAATTGTCGGCCTGATCAACCAGGCCGTGGCCAATACGCGCTCGCTGGCACGCGGTTTGCAGCCGGTTGGCCCCGAAGATAACGCTCTTTCTGTTGCGTTGCTGCAACTGGCAGGCGATATTAGCAAGGTTTATGCCGTGGACTGTAAATTCAGCACGGATGATACAGTGCGTATTTTCAGCCGGGACGCTGCGCACCACCTTTACCGCATTGCACAAGAAGCAGTCAACAACGCAATTACCCATGGCGGAGCGAATCAGATCACGATCGAGTTGAGCAAATTCGGCCGCGGTATTGTACTTTCGATTACCAACAACGGTACCGCCTATATCGACGATACGGGTCGGTTGGGACAGGGTTTGTTCAGCATGCGCCGGCGTGCTCAAATCTTGCGGGCAAAATTTCTTCTGGAAAATTTGCCAGTGAGTGGAGTAAGATTGCGCATTGTGATGGGCAGCAAGATTTCTAAAATGAACGAAGCCTCTGTCACAAAGGGCTCGAAGAAGGATACTCTGTGAATACCAAGATCTCCACTGTTGCTGAATTGCCAACCAAGGCAAGAATCCTGATTGTCGATGACCACGTTGTGGTGCGTCAGGGCATCGCCCAGCTTGTCAATCGCGAGGATGACCTCGATGTCTGCGCGGAGGCTGGCGATGCCGATGAGGCGCGTGAAGTCCTGCAGAAAGAAAAAGTTGACCTCGCAATCATCGATATCTCTCTGCCTGGCACGTCCGGCATCGAACTGATCAAACTGCTCAACGAAGCCTATCCCGACTTGCTCATGCTGGTCATGAGCATGCACGAGGAGTCTCTCTATTCCGACCGGGCGTTCCGGGCCGGCGCGCGCGGTTATGTCATGAAGCAGGAAGCCACCGAAAAGCTGTTGCAGGCGATCCGCAAGATCCTCAATGGTGGCGTGTACGTCAGCGATCGCATGCAAACCATCATGGTGCAGCGTTACCTGAACAGCGGCCTGGATGACAAAATTTCATTCATCGAAAACCTGACCGACCGCGAATTTGAAATTCTGCGCATGATCGGCCAGGGCATGTCGGTGGCTGAAATCGCCGACAAACTTGGGCGCAGTGTCAAGACGGTGGAAGCGCACCGCGCCAACCTGCGTGAAAAGCTCGGCCTGAAGCGGGCTGCTGAACTGGCCCGCTTTGCCGCGCAGTGGGTCGAACGCGGCAACTGAGGGTGGCTCGAAGGCGGTTCCGGTGTGTGCGGGCAGCTTGTTGCAGGATCGCCCTGACGCATAACGAGTACGACGATCCTGGCCGTTTCAGATTTTCTTGATGAACACCTGGCTCATGCGTGACCAGTTGTACATGCGCTGACGATCTTTGGGCAGATCGTCCACCGTGGCCGGGGTGAATCCGCGTTTGAGAAACCAGTGCGCCGTGCGGGTGGTCAGCACGAACAGCCGGGTCAGGCCCATGGCACGCGCGCGCTGTTCGATGCGTTTCATGAGCCGGTCGCCATCGCCTATGCCCTGCGCCTCGGGGGCAACCGACAGGCAGGCCAGTTCGCCCATGTTCTCCTGCGCGAAGGCGTACAGCGCGGCGCAGCCAAAGATCTTGCCGTCGTGTTCGATGACGGAAAAATACTCCACTTCGCGCTCGATCCGGCCGCGGTCACGTTTGACCAGCGTGCCGTCGGCCTCCAGTGGTTCAATCAGCTTCAGGATGCCGCCGACGTCGTCGATGGTGGCTTCACGCAGGGACTCGAGATCATCCGCCGAAATCATGGTGCCCACGCCGTCGTGGGTGAAGACTTCCAGCAGAGCGCTGCCGTCGATGTCAAAGGGCACCAGATGGGCGCGTGGCACACCGCCGCTGATCGCCTTGAGCGCGTGGGTCAGATAAAACGCCGTGTCCGTGGGCAGGGTATCGCGTTCGAGCAGGCGCGTGGCGGCGGCGCTCGAGAGTTCCGTGATCACTTCACCCGCCGCATTGATTACCCCGGGGACTTCGGTGAGAAAAATCAGCTTGTCGGCGTGCAGCGTGGTGGCGACGGTGGTCGCGACGTCTTCCATGGCCAGATTGAAGGCTTCGCCAGTGGGCGAAAAGCCGAGCGGCGAGAGCAGCACCACGGCGCGTGCATTGAGTGCAAGCCGGATGACCTCGTCGTCGATGCGGCGCACCAGGCCGGTATGCTGGAAATCGACGCCATCGACCACGCCGACCGGCCGGGCCGTGACAAAGTTGCCCGACACCACGCGGATTTCGGCATTGGCCATCGGCGTGTTGGCCAGCCCCTGCGAGAAGGCCGCTTCGATGTCGAGGCGGATTTCACCGTTGGCTTCCTTGACACATTCGAGCGCCGCCGGATCGGTGATGCGCATTTCGTTGTGAAAACGTGCCTCGACGTTGCGCAGGCGCAGTTGCTCCTGCACCTGCGGCCGCGAACCGTGCACCACGACGACCCGGATGCCAAGGGCGCGCAGCAGGGCCAGATCTTCACAGATACGCGTCAGGCGCCCGGCCTCGACCGCTTCGCCGCCAAAGGCCACCACGAAGGTGCGGCGCTTGAACGTGTGGACGTAAGGGGCTACGGCGCGGAACCAGGCAACGAACTGCGCGCGCGACACGCCCTCGGCCGCCAGGGCCAGGGGATCGTCGTCCGATGCGTTCATGTTGCCGACACTGTCGGAAGGGGGGAGGGGCGAATTCATGGGGACCATTATAATTGTGCTTTTGTTTTTGCCGCGATGGCAGTGAGCACCTTTTTTCATGCCTGAAGCTTCTCCCCCAAGAGCCCGCCCGCCGGGCCGCCAGGCATCGCCGCCGCGCCGGCCGGCCGCTACCGGTACGCCCGTGCCTGTTTTCACCTACCCGGAAGACCTGCCGGTATCGGGCCGGCGCGACCAGATCGCCCAGGCTGTGCAGGCCCATCAGGTGGTCATTGTCTGTGGCGAGACCGGCTCGGGCAAGACCACCCAGTTGCCCAAGATCTGCCTCGATCTGGGCCGCGGGCTGGGTCGCGGCGGCTCTGGCCTGATCGGCCATACCCAGCCGCGGCGCATCGCCGCCAGTTCGACGGCGCGCCGTATTGCCCAGGAAATCGGCACGCCGCTGGGTGAACACGTCGGCTTTAAGGTGCGCTTTCATGACCAGTTGACACGCGGCGCCTCGGTCAAGCTGATGACCGACGGCATCCTGCTGGCGGAAACCCAGACCGATCCGCTGCTCCAGGCCTACGACACCCTGATCATCGACGAGGCCCATGAGCGCAGCCTGAACATCGATTTTCTGCTCGGTTATCTCAAGCGCATCCTGCCACGCCGGCCCGATCTGAAACTCATCATCACCTCGGCCACCATCGATGCCGATCGGTTTTCGAAGCATTTCAACAACGCCCCGGTGATCGAGGTGTCTGGCCGCCTGTACCCGGTCGAAGTGCGTTACCGGCCGGTGCAGATCGACCTGCCGGCCAGCGCGCCGGGGGAGCGGCGCTCAGAGCGTCAGAATCGCGAACGTGACCTGATGGATGCCATCGTTGATGGTGTTGAGGAAGCCTGCCTGTGCGGCCCGGGCGATGTGCTGGTGTTTCTGCCCGGCGAGCGCGAAATCCGTGAAGCCGCCGAGGCGCTGCGCAAACACCATCCGCCGCATGTCGAGATTCTGCCGCTGTTCGCCCGCTTGTCGGTCGAAGATCAGGAACGTGTCTTCAAGGTTTCAAATACCCGCCGCATCGTGCTGGCCACCAATGTCGCCGAAACTTCGCTGACCGTGCCCGGCATCCGCTATGTGGTCGACACCGGCGTCGCCCGTGTCAAACGCTACAGTTACCGCAACAAGGTCGAGCAGTTGCTCATCGAACCGGTGGCGCAGTCGGCCGCCAACCAGCGTGCCGGCCGCTGCGGCCGGGTTGCCGCTGGCGTTTGCATCCGTCTGTACGACGAAGCTGATTTTCAGGCGCGTGGCCGCTTCACCGATCCCGAAATTTTGCGTTCCTCGCTGGCGGCGGTGATTTTGCGCATGAAATCCCTGCGCCTCGGCGAGGTCGAGGACTTTCCTTTTCTCGAAGCACCGTCCGGTCGCGCCATTGCCGACGGATACCAGCTGCTCACCGAGTTGGGTGCCGTCGACGAGCACAACCAGCTCACCCAGATCGGCCGCACGCTCGCCAGCCTGCCGCTCGATCCGCGCATTGGCCGCATGGTGCTGGCCGCGCGCGACACCGATTGTCTTGATGAGGTGCTCATCATCGCCAGCGCGCTGGCGGTGCAGAATCCGCGCGAACGACCGCTTGAGGCTCAGGAAGCGGCCGATCAGGCGCACAAAAAATTCAGTGACGACAAGTCGGAGTTCCTCGCCAATCTGAAGCTCTGGCGCTGGTTCGAGCAGGCCGTTGAACACAAAAAGACCAACCGCCAGTTGCGTGATCTGTGCCGCGAGCATTTTCTCTCGCAGATGCGCCTGCGCGAATGGCGTGACGTACACACCCAGTTGCATGCCACCGTCAGCGAACTGGGCTGGCGTCTGAATGGCGCGCCAGCGACCGATGAGCAGATCCACACCGCGCTGCTCAGCGGCCTGTTGGGCAACCTCGGCAACAAGCCCGACGACGAGCCCTTTTATCTGGGCGCGCGTGGCATCAAGTTCTACATCTGGCCCGGTTCACCGCTGGCGCGCAAGAGCACGCAGGGCGTGCCAGTGGCGCGCGCCCGCTGGGTGATGGCCTCCGAACTGGTGGAAACCTCGCGTCTGTACGCACGCACCGTGGCGCGCATCGAGCCCGAATGGATCGAGCGCGTTGGTGCCCACCTGCTGCGCAAAAGCTGGGGCGAACCGCATTGGGAGAAAAAGCCCGCCCAGGTGGTCGCCATGGAACGCGCCACCTTGTATGGGCTGGTCGTGTATGGCCAGCGGCGCGTCGATTTTGGCCGCATTGATGCACACGTCGCGCGCGAAATTTTCATCCGCGAGGCGCTGGTGGAAGGCATGCGCAACGGCGATTACGAGAGCCGCGCGCCGTTTTTCGTGCACAACCGCGCGCTCATGCGCGACATCGAACAGCTCGAACACAAGACGCGCCGGCCTGATGTGCTGGTCGATGATGCCCTGATCGTGCAGTTTTACGAACAACACATCCCGGCCGGCATCCACAGCGGCGCGAGTTTTGAGAAGTGGATCGCCGACGCGGCGCGTGCGCAGTCGCGCCTGCTGTTTCTCGACCGTGACGAGTTGATGCGCCACGAAGCCGCCGGCGTGACCACCGAGCTGTTTCCCAAACTCATGAACATGGGCGGCGCCAACGGCATACCGATGGCGCTGACCTATCATTTCGAGCCCGGCTCAGTGCGCGACGGGGTCACGCTGGCCGTGCCCCTGCTGGCGCTCAATCAGGTCGATGCGGCGCGTTGTGGCTGGCTGGTCCCGGGCATGCTCAAGGACAAGGTGCAGTTGCTGCTCAAGTCGCTGCCACAGAAGCTGCGCCGTCATTGCGTACCGCTGCCGGATTACGCCGCCGCTTTCTGTGAACGCCATGCGCGTGCCGCGGGCGACCTGCTCGACACCATCATCGCCGATATCCGCGAGCGCCTCGGCCTGCAGGTGCAGCCCGGCGACTTCAAACTCGAGACCCTGGCCGCGCATCACTGGATGAA
>CANJOT010000071.1 GCA_947475815.1 Burkholderiales bacterium
CCCTCAAAGGAATTTACAATCCTAGTAGTCTGTACGGGAAACATCTGCCGCAGTCCGGTTGCCGAGGCGATGTTGGTCAAGAAGCTGGGTGCGTCGCCAGGGCTGCGTATTTCGTCCGCAGGGCTGGCCGCGCCCATCGGGATCAAGCCAGACCCCTTGGCAGTCAAGGCCGCCAATGCGCTCGGCTACGAGGTGTCGCCCGACAAGCGTTCGCAGCAGGTATTGCTCAGCCAGATGCAGGCGGCCGACATGATTTTTGTGATGGATTCCGGTCACAAGGGTTTGGTCAGTGCGCGCATGCCGGCATTGGATTGCTCAATCTCACGCCAGATATTGACCTGGCGCGAGATCAATACCGGTAGCCCGCAGGCCAATGCTTCGGCAACGGCGATGCCAAAATTTTCTTGGTGGGAGGACAGAATGAAGGCATCTGCGCAACGGAAGGCGCCCCACTTCAGGTCGCCACGCAACATGCCCGTCCAGGTGATGTGATTTTCGAGGCCCAGAGAGCGGGCCATCTTTTTGAGATTGATGGCGTAGGCGTGAGTGTCTGGCCCGGCCATGAGCAGATGCAGGTCTCTGGTCCTCTCTTCTGGCTGCTGATGTAGCAGGTCGGCAAAGGCTTCCAGCAGCAGGTCTGGGCCTTTTTTTTCATGCACGCGTCCCAGAAAGAGCAGGCAACGCTTGCCATGAATTTGGGGGAAGGCGTCCTGAAATGCCTGCTTTTGAATTTCCACATTTTCTGGTGGAGCGGCTGTGCCATAGTTGACGACAAACTCATTGCATTTGTATAACCAGAACGACTGGCGCGCAAGTCGTCGTTCATCTTCGCAGGTGAACAGGACCGCGGAAGCATCGCGTAGTACGCGATATTCGCCCCAAGGCCAGTACAGCCATTTTTTCAGGTGCTTGAAGGGGTAGCGTCGTTTAAACCAGGGGTCCAGCATGCCGTGTGTGAACACGAAGTAGGGCGTCGTCGTGTTGCGCAATGCGCGCCACGTGGCAAACGACCCATACTGCCAGATGCCGTTTACAACGACCACATCATATTCACCCCGATGGGCTTTTAGCCAGGGTAGTAATTTGGAGGTGTAGCGATAGCCAAGCCAGGCGGGCCCGAGTGCATGGCACTTCACGGGGCAACTCTTCACCCAGGGGCTTTCGGGATCGTCCATGGAGGCCACCTCTACAACGTGCCCATGCCGCTGGTTCGCCGCGGCTAATTGGCTGAGCCCCTCGATGGGGCCACCGCCTGCCGGGTTGACGCTGGAGATGACATGAAGGATATGAAAACCCATGCGTTTTTGTTTCTCAGGATTGGGTTAGTGATTCGCGTGCCGCTGCACGATTTTGATCCTTGAAGTCCTGATAGGCGCGCACGATGCCTTCAAAAAACGCAATGTCGGGCTTCCACCCAAGGGCGGCAAGCCTGGAGCTGTCCATCAGCTTGCGCGGTGTGCCATCGGGTTTGCTCGCATCGTAAACAAAGCGGCCTTCATAGCCGACCGCTTTGGCCACGGTTTCGGCCAATTCGCGGATGGTGAGATCAATCTCCGTGCCCACGTTGATGAGGGGGCAGGTTTCTTTGCTCACCAGCGAATCGAATTGCGCTTCCGGCAGGTTCATTAAAAACACCAGCGCCCGGCCGAGGTCGTCGGATTGCAAAAACTCGCGCCGGGGTGTGCCGCTGCCCCAGATGTTGGCGGTAGGGGCATTGCTGGTTTTGGCTTCGTGCATCTTGCGAATCAGGGCGGGCAGTACGTGCGAGTGTTGCGGATGATAGTTGTCGCCGGGGCCATACAGGTTGGTGGGCATGGCGGCCAGGTACTTGGTGCCGTACTGGCGATTGTAGGACCAGCACATTTCAATGCCGGCAATCTTGGCAATGGCGTAGGGGCGGTTGGTGGGCTCGAGCGGGCCGGTGAGCAGGTATTCTTCTTTGATGGGCTGCGGGCAGTCGCGCGGGTAGATGCACGACGAGCCCAGAAACAGCAGGCGTTTCACCTGGGTCTTGAAGGCGGCGTTGATGACGTTGGCCTGAATGGCCAGGTTGGTCATCAAAAAGTCTACCGGCAGGTCGTTGTTGGCGACGATGCCACCGACCCGGGCAGCTGCCAGAAATACGTAGTCGGGGCGCTCGGTTTCAAAGAATGCGGCGGTGGCCAGCGGGTCTTCAAGATTCAGTTCGGCGTGGGTTTTGAGCAGCAGCTTGGTGTGGCCATGGGCTTGGAGTTCGCGCACGATGGCGCTGCCGGCCAGGCCACGGTGCCCTGCTACGTAGATGCGATCAGACGGGTTCATCGGCGTTGTCGTTGATGGTGTTGAACAGGTAGACGGATTGGCGCCGGATGGTGCCGATGCGGTGCTCGAAGATTTTTTGCCCGAGTTTTACGGCGATGGCCAAACTCGCTGCCGGCGCACTTTTCAGACGCTGCAGGTAGCGGTAGGTTTCGGCGTTGCCGCGGCGGTAGTGGTTCAGGCTGCCGTTCGAGGCACCGCCCATGCGCATGAACGCCACGGGCATGCGGGCCAATTGGATGCTGGGCTTGAATTCATGCACCAGCCGGTAATATTGATAGACGTCGGCGGCGGCTTTGCAGTCGGTTTCGAAGCCGCCCACTTGATTGAGCAGCGTGCGCTGAACAAACTGGCCTTGATGCGGCGGGTGTCCGCCGAGGCGGGGCAGCAGGGGGAGCCAGCGCGGCACGCGCCGGTTGCGCCATACGCCAAAATGCTCGAGCCTGCCCATGAGTACATCGCACAACAGCATGCCGGGGTTGACCGTGTTGTAGGGGGTCAGGCCGGCAAAGGCCTTCGTCAGACTGTCGGGGGCGATCAGGAAGTCGTCGGCGTTTAAAAACAGCACGTATTCCCCGGTGGCCGCGCGCAGGCCTTTGTTCATGGCATCGTACAGGCCCCGGTCTGGTTCATAGACGCGCACCAGATTGGGGTTGCGTGTGGCCCAGCGGTCAATCAGCTTGCGGGTGGCGTCGCGCGAGCCACCGTCCACGCAGATATGTTCTACCGCAAACGGCGTGCGCTGCCCGGCAACGGAGGAGAGCGTGTCCTGAATCGTCTCGGCTGCATTGAGCGATACGGTGACGACGGAAATGAAAGGTGCGCTCTGAACACCGGGAGTCATGGTGTTCTGCCTATTCGTTTTGATCAAAGATCTGGTAGCCGTTTTTGCGGATCAATTCGTCGCGTTGGGCGGCTTTCAGATCCTCGCGGGCCATTTCTGCCACCAGTTCTGCAAAGGTGGTGCGCGGTTTCCAGCCGAGTTTGGCGTGGGCCTTGCTGGCGTCGCCGAGCAGGGTTTCCACTTCGGTTGGGCGAAAGTAGCGCGGGTCGACGGCGACGATTTTTTTGCCGTCTGTATTGGTGGCGTATTCGTCGATGCCTGCACCATGCCAGCGCAGGCTGATACCCAATTCCTGTGCGGCGGCATTGACAAAGTCGCGCACGCTGTATTGCACGCCGGTGGCAATGACAAAATCTTCCGGCTGGTCTTGTTGCAGCATGAGCCACTGCATTTCAACGTAGTCGCGGGCGTGGCCCCAGTCACGCCGTGAGTCGAGGTTGCCCAAATAAAGGCAGTCTTGCAGGCCGAGCTTGATGCGTGCCAGGGCCCGGGTGATCTTGCGTGTTACGAAGGTTTCGCCGCGCACAGGCGATTCGTGGTTGAACAGAATGCCGTTGCAGGCATACATGCCGTAAGCCTCGCGGTAGTTCACGGTAATCCAGTAGGAATACAGCTTGGCTACGGCATAGGGCGACCTGGGGTAAAAGGGCGTGGTTTCTTTCTGAGGGGTTTCCTGCACCAGGCCGTAGAGCTCTGAGGTCGAGGCCTGATAGAAGCGGGTGCGCTTTTGCATGCCCAGAATGCGGATGGCTTCCAACACGCGCAGCGCGCCCAGTCCGTCCGCGTTTGCGGTGAATTCGGGTTCTTCAAACGAGACCGCAACATGGCTCTGGGCCGCGAGATTGTAGATTTCGTCGGGCTGCACGGCCTGAATCACGCGCAGCAAGGACAGCGAATCCGTCATGTCGCCGTAGTGCAGCGTGAGTTTGACGTTGGCTTCGTGAGGGTCCTGATACAGGTGATCAATGCGCGCGGTATTGATCAGGGAGGTACGACGTTTGATGCCGTGGACTTCATAGCCTTTTTGCAGAAGAAACTCGGCCAGGTAGGAGCCATCTTGACCGGTAATTCCAGTAATAAGTGCAATTTTTGGGGGCATGGGTTTGGATGCGATGACTGGAGACGAAAGGTTCAGACGGCTAAGCTTAGGCGAAACTATACTTTACTTAGAGGAATTAACGAGCTTGCTATCTGCCATTTGGGCAATTTTTTTCGGTCTGTTCGCTGAATTTCGGCGTACTGACCAAAGTTTGGAACACTGCGGGCCGCGTTGGCGCCGACCAGACTCCGGATTTTTACGGCGATGTTTTATTTTAGTGCGGTTTTTAAATCTCCTTGTGTATTTCACTTTCCTGTCTATGCTGATGACTCGAAAGAGCAAGAAATCGAGACAAAGTCAGAGGCCAATCGGCGTACTCGGACTATCAAGGAGAAAATCATGCGTTCACATTTGGTGCGGCACATTCCGCGTCTGCTGGGGTGGGCCGCCGGTTCGGCCCCGCGGTCAGCGGCGGTCCACAGTTTGTCACCCCGAAATTTTGAGGCCGCAATCCGGCCACTCGATGCCGATTTTCCGTTTGATCGCGAGTTCGCGCCAGGGGCCTTGTTCAATCTGACTGGCCGGCGGGTTCCGTGAGTGATCGCGGCATTACCTCCCGGGAGCGTCGTGGGCCCGGCCCCGAGCCGCAGCGCCCGGCACAGGGCGCACGTTGTCTGCTGTCAACAATGCGAATTTCCATGAATGCATTTGGCGATGAAGAGCGGGGTTTGCAGCAGGCCCACCCCATTCAACGCCTCAAGGTGGTGAAAAACGGTTGTGTTGGCGCGCTGACGATGGCGTCTTCGTTTGGGCTGTTCGCCGCGGCGCTGGGGAATATTGTTCGGTCCCGGCCGGCTTGCGCGGTGCGTCTGCTGGGCGCCCCGTTGCCGGTGCTGGCTGGGGGGGCGTCAGCACTGTTTGAGCCGGCCTTTGACGCTCTGTTGGGGTCCTCGGCAACCCTGCCGCCGTCTCGGCCCTATGATCTGAGCCGGGACGGGCTGGTGTATCACGCCATCCTGCCTGCCTGCTTCATGATGGGCAATTACGCCTATATGCTCTCGCCGCTCCCCAAGTTTGCCCCCGTATCGCGGGCCGGCGTGGTGATGAGCATGGCGGTGAGTGCGGCCGGCTCGTTCATGGGCCGTGCCGGCATGGAGTTGTGGGCGCAGGATCAGCATGACGTGCACGGCACATCGCCGGCCGATGTGCATTATGTGCGGCCGGCCCTGCGTGAACTCGCGCAGAGCCGGGCGAGTACGCAGGTTTTTATGATGTCGGCCAATGTGCTGACGGCTATCGTGTTTCGGGGCAGGGATATCCCCAAGCACTTTGCGTTTGCTTATCCTGCACTCATGGGTCTGCCGTATATAGCCCGTGGCGCCCTCCTGCCAGCGGATCCCGCCCGGTAAAAATCCTTCAAACTGGCCGATCTGGCGGCTGATGTGCCGCATGTATTCGTGCAGGGCGACATCAACGATGGGGTGTTGCTGGGGCGCTTGCTGGAGCGCTACCAGCCGCGTGCGCCTGCGGAAAACAAATTTTTACGGTGAGCCGCCGGGCCAGCATGGGAAGCGCAATGGAAACCTGCGCATGTTCCTTATTTGATCTGGAACAACTTTTGCTGAGAATAGGTGACTTATTCCCTGTTTTTATCAATTTTTACCCTTGTATAGCCTAATAAATTCTCATATAAATGTCTAGCGTCAAGCGCGGTGTTGCGATGAGAATAAATCTTTGTTGCGATGCGATCCGAAACGTTCGTTGCGACAATCGGGTCGTATACAATGAATAAATATTAATTTTTATAAAATCGGGGCTCTATCATGCATGGGGAGCTAAAGCTTCAGGCGGAATTGGTCCGCCATTCTGTGCAAACACGCAGGCCTGTGTTCCTGGTCGCGCCCTGCATGGCGCTCATCGATGCGCTGATGTTTGCGCTGGCCTTCTGTGCTGCCTTGCTGGTGGTCAACTGGCAGGGCACCATCGTTGACACCCTGCCGCAACTGCAGGCGCCACGATTTGAGGCCACGTCCATCTATCTGGTGATCGCCACGGTTGCGCTGGCCACATTCTGGGTGCACGGGCATTACACGCGGCGCCGGCCGTTTTGGGACGAGTTGCGCGTGATCTGGCGCGTACTGGCGCTTGCCGCGGTCTTCAATTTCGCCATGTATTTTCTGGCGCACCTCAGTCCTTCGCGTTCCTCGATTGTCAGTGCCTGGTTGTTCCTGCTGGTGTTGTTGCCGCTCGGGCGCATCGCCATTCGCATGCTGCTCCAGCGTGTCAAGCTCTGGCGCCGTCCCGTTCTGGTGGTCGGGCACGGACAGAACGCGCTCGATGCGCATGCCGCGCTGACCCGTGAAAAACAGATGGGTATGGAAGTGATCGGATTTGCCACGCTCGATCCGGCTGGCCCGTCCTTCGTGCGCATTGGCAAGACCCTGGTGCCGGTGTATCCCCTCGGCGAGGAGCCGGAGCGGGTGTTTGCCGAATTGGGTTGCCACAGCGCCGTCGTTGCCCTTGACTGGCTCGATCCGGCGCTGGCCTCGCCCCTGATTGCGCGGCTGAATCGTTTCAAGCTCGATGTCTCGGTGGTGCCGTCCATCCGTGGCCTGCCGGTGTACGGCCTTGAGACGCAGCATTTTCTGGCGCAGGAAATGCTGTTTTTGCGAATCCAGAACAACCTTGCGCGACCGAGCGCGAAATTCGTCAAGCGCGTCTTTGATGTCATTGCAGCGTCAATCCTGCTGGTGCTGCTGCTGCCTTTGCTGCTGTATGTGGGCTGGTGCATCTGGCGCGAGGATGGCGGCCCGGTGGTATTGAAGCAGATGCGCATGGGCGAGGAGGGCAAGGAATTTGCCTTCCTCAAGTTTCGCAGTATGACCCGTGATGCCGATGCCACATTAATGGGCTGGAAAACCGCAAATCCTGCACTGTATGCCGAGTATGTCCGCAATAATTTCAAGCTCGTCCATGATCCGCGCGTGCTCTTGGTGGGTTCCTGGATCCGCCGCACCAGCATTGACGAATTGCCGCAACTGATCAACGTGATCCGCGGCGAAATGAGTCTGGTGGGTCCGCGCCCTCTTTTGGCGCGTGAACTGCCGGATTATTCGGAAGACGCGTTTGCCATGTACATGCTGGTCAAGCCGGGCATCACTGGCCTCTGGCAAGTCAGCGGTCGCAGCGGCACCAGCTTTCTGGACCGCGCGGCGCTCGACGCCCGATATGTTCGCAATTGGTCGCTATGGCAGGATTTTGTCATTCTCATGAAAACTTTGCATGTCGTATGCCACCGCGATGGTGCTTACTAAACAGGCACAGCGAGGCAGGCACAGTGCGTCATTTTGGATGAAATCTTATTCCAAGGCTGATTTCTCTATATGTTGTGCATTGTTAACTGGTACGCTTGTGCTTTCGGCGTCAGTCCGTCGATAAATTTTTGCATATTGTTGATTCGGGGAGAAGGGTTATGTCAGCGTTTGCTATCTCAGGAGGCCGGGGTCGAGTGCGCGCCATGCTGCTCGCTTTGGGCTTTGCAGCGACCATCGGTCTGGTCGCCTGCGGCGGCGGTGGTGGCGACAGCGTTTCGCTGGCCACACCATCGGCATCGGCACTGGCAGCATTGGAGAGCTCGGGCACGGCGGTCATTACCGATATGTCAACGGGCGCTTTGATTACCAACCCGATCACGGTGAGCCTGGCAAGCCCGACGGCCAGTGTGATCGTTGAGGGCACCAATGCCGCGCTCGCCAGCGTGGCCACTTCCAACGGCGTGGCCGGCTTCTTCCTGAAATCGGGTACTGACCCCGCTGTCACGCCAGTGACGGTGTATGCGAGTGTGACCGCAGCGGGCTACCTGCCGGCCACGACGCAACTGACTTTTACGTCCAAGTCGACGCAGACGGGCGTGCTCCGCCTGATTCGTCAGCCAGTGGCGGCCGGTGCGATTGCCGGCACGGATCCGGGCGTAACCGGCTTGGCCGCAACCGGCACGGCAGCAGCGGGTGTCACCACCGGCGCGATTACGGTGACGGTTGCTCCGGCGACCACCTTCACCGCCATTGACGGAACCACTCAACCGGCGACCGGCACCACCGTCACCATACCGTCTGGTACGACCGCGACGACCGCCAGCGGTGGCGCTGCCGCAGCTGGCGCACTGATCCTGTCGGCCGTGTCGTATTCGCCGAACTCCCAGCAGGCCCTGGCGGCGTTTCCGGGCGGGTTCAGTGGTGCAGCCATCACCACCGGCGGCACGCCCAACACGGCGCTGGTTGTGGCCGGCTGGGCAACCTTCAGCCTGACGGACTCGGCGGGCAACAAGCTCACCAACTTCTCTAACCCCGTATCGGTGACGATGGATTTGCCTGCCGGCGCGACCCTGGGTGGTGTCGCCATCACCAATGGCACGATTTACCCGATCTACACGTTCAACGTGGCCTCGAATACGTGGACCTTTGAGACCAATGGCACGGTCGGTGTGCAAAATGCGAACAACACCTGGCCGGTGACCTTTTCGGTCACCCACTTTTCCGAACACGGCGCGCTGGATCAGGTGCCCCGGTGCAACGCGACGATTGCGGTCACGGGGACAACCGGGACGGGGATCACCTTTGAGGTCGAGGGCGAAGGCTCGCCCGCTTTTGAAGCCGAGGGACAGGTCGTGAGTGGTAGCTTCACGCTCACGAATATTCCGGCCAGCCGAGCGGCGCAGGTGAAGCTCAAACAGGCGGGCGGGATCATTGCTTCGGTACGGATCGTCAACCTGTGTGCCGGTTCGCTGTCGATCGCTCAATCTGCGCCGCCGCCGCCGACGGGCGTGCTCACCCTGACGACTACGGAGAGTTGCGCGGACAATTCCAATCGTCGCGGTATTCCGACCAAGGTGTTCATTGGTGCCAGCGGGGTGTATAGCAACGTCACGACGAATGCCACGACCGGTGTGGCGACGGTCAATGCGCCCTTGGGTACTGTTTCGCTGGTGGCCACTTCGGCGCGGTCAAATATTCAATATCCAAAGACGGTGACGCTGGGTGCGGGCGGCGCGTCGGCTTCGTGGGATTTCCTCATGCCCTGCGGTAACATCACCGGGACGGGCGGGGGATTTAGCCAACTGCCGTAAGCAGCCGCGCGCGGATCCCCGGGCTGGGAAGGCGTTATGCCTTCCCAGCCTTTTTGTTTATGGCGTTGATGTTGGTTTTTATGGTCATTGTGGTTATTGTAGTTTTGGCGATGCGTGTGCCCGAGGCGGTTGGCTGCTTGTTCACGTTGCAGTTGATGATTGCGTAGAAACAGGGGATCTGAATCATGTGGCCGAATTCATTTTCGGGAAGCAAGCCGGCGTTGAGCGTTTTGTCCGTGGCCTGCGCCCTTGCCTTGTTGTCGTGGCGCGAGGCGAGCGCCCAGCAACTGCAATCCCCTTGGGCGGGCTTTGGCAAGACCATGGCGGCGCAGGGTTATACGGGCCTGATGAATATCCCGACTGCCGACATCACGCCTGCGGGCACGCTTGAGATGGGCTTGAACAATCACGTTGACCCACGCCTGTCGGCGACCACCCCCAAGGGCAATAACTATCTGCTGTCGTTCGGTGTATTGCCCTATCTTGAAATCGGCGGGCGGCTCGCTGAAATGCCCTCACCCAATATCAACCCGGTGTTTGGCACGCACCTCGGTGTGCGCGACCTGTCGGGCAACATCAAATTTCAACTGCCGCACCTGTTTCAACCGGATACGCAGATTGCCCTTGGCATGGAAGACCTGGGGGGCGGTGCACCATTCTTTCGTTCTACGTATGGCGTGGTGACGCAAACATTGGGGCCCTTCAAGCTGACCGGCGGCTATGGCCGCGGTCCGGATCGGCTGAAGGGTGTTTTCGCGGGCGCCGATGTTCATTTGCGCGACGGCTTTTATCTCATGGCTGAAAAAGAGCCAGTGGGTTATACCGTGGGGGCGCGCTGGTTCAGTCCGAATATTTCGGCGATCAACGATGGCCGGGTGGTCTTCTCGGTGCATGCACCGGTCACGACCGTGAGTTATCTGCCCAAGCGCGCGTTGGAAGCCTCGATTGCGCTGCAGATTCCGTTGTCGGGTCAGTACACGGCGAAGGCGCCCGCATCTGCCGCGCCGCCTGCGGCCTGGCAAACCGGGCGCAGTGCGCTGGATGGCCCGCGGTCTATGCCGGTGGTGGCGGCAGTCGCTGTGCCGACTGCACCGGGCGTTGCCGCTGCACCCGCGGCCGTGCCCTCCAGCGGCGAGGTAAACCTCAATGCCGCTTTGGCGACGACGACGACTGCGAGTGCGGCAGCGACCCCGCCGGTGCCGACCGTGGATGGCGGACGGAGCATGGCCGCCGTGCGTGCTGCATTGCTGGCGCAGGGCTTCGCCGGTGTGCGTTTGGGGCGCAGCGGCACTACGCTGGTGATTACCTACCAAAACTATCGTTATAACGTCAACGAGACGGACGCGCTCGGTCTGGTGCTCGGCCATGCCGCCATGCTGGCGCCGGATGCATTCGAGCGGGTGGCGGTGTATACCTACCGGGAAGGATTGCCCGTCGCGGTGACCAATGCGTCGATTGCCAAGTATCGCGATTACCTTCAGGGTGGCAACAAACAGGTGGCCATGACCGATCTGACCAGCCGCCCGGCAGGCAAGGGCGTTGCCGAGAACGTGGAGTGGGACGGCGACACCGAGCGCGATGCGCCACGCCTGCGCGTGCGCCTCACGCCCAAGCTGGTGCAGTTTGTGGGCACCGAAGTGGGGTTGTTTAATTACTCGATCGGTTTGGGTATTCAGGGCAATGCGCCGGTCTGGAAGGGCGGCACGCTGAGTGTGGAGAGTGTGCTGTCGCTCGCCGATTCAGAGCAGGTGCAGCCGGGCAAGCCGTTTTATCGGTTTCGCGTGCGCGATGGGGTGCAAAACATGGCCTTCAACCAGACCTTCTGGCTGACCAACGACATCATCAGCCTGACCAGCGCTGGCCGCTTCCAGTACGATTACAACGGCATCACCAATGACTCAACGTGGATGTCTGCCAATGGCATGCATGGGCTGGAGACGCGCGTTGGCATGTACAAGGCGATTGCGGGCAGTGGACAGCTGGACCGCAGTTTTGGCGTTGGTACCTACCAGTATTACTACTGGCCGTACGACACCGTACTTCGTGCAACCTACGGGCGCTACCTGGTGGGTGACCATGGCGTAACGCTTGAAGCCCGCCACCGTTTTGGCGATGTGGATGTGTCTTTGTTTTACAAGCAGACCAGCGTCAAGCTGGCCGGTCTGCAGATTTCCATACCCCTGACGCCGCGCCAGGAAATGAAGGCTGCAAGCATTATTTTTCAGGGGCCGGAACGCTGGTCCACCGGACTCCAGACTACCTTGGCGGCGGCCGGACAGGGTAATCCGCTGTATCCGGATGCGGCCTCATTCCCAGGCACCGACTACAACCTGAACCGGGTGTTCCTCAATTACGGCCGCTTGAACCAAACCTATTTGCTGAAAAATTTTGAGCGCCTCAAAGATGCGTATTGGAGATACCGCGGTCAATAACGATGGCCGCGTTAAGAATTTTTATCGTTGGCGTGTCGTTGATGCGTCCCTTGTGCGCGGCGGATGTGTGAACGGTTACGGTTAAAAATAAGTATCCATGCGGCATATCGGATGCCCACCTATTCGGCGGAGGCAACCGCTGCGGCGTTCTCCGACCTCGAAGGCCGCCTGCGCCTGATGCTCGACGCAGGGCTCGGATCTTCAGTTTCTTCTGACCGGCGATCGATTGGTCACCTGCGTGCCTAAACACGGATGGCGCCAGTCGGTGCCCCGCTTGCTTCTATAATGCGGGGCTGCCCTTGCGGAGTCCTCCCCTTGTCCCATCTTGGCATTACCGTATTGCTCGCCAGTCTGTCCATGATTGGGCCCTTGGGCATCGACGCTTATTTGCCGTCGTTTCACGCAATTGGCCGCGAGTTTGCCGCCGATCCGCTGGTGGTGCAGCAGACCCTGAGCGTCTACGTGCTGTGTTTTGCCGTCATGACCTTGTTTTATGGCACCTTGTCCGATTCTTTCGGGCGCCGGCCGGTGATTCTGGTGGCGCTGGTGTTGTTCATCATCGGCTCGGTGGCCGCTGCACTGGCGCCGAGCATCGGCTGGCTGATTGTCGCGCGCGGCGTTGAAGGGCTGGCTGCCGGTGCCGGTACGGTGATCGGGCGCGCCGTGGTGCAAGACCGCTTTTCCGGCGCCGCCGCGCACCGGGTCATGTCACACATGATGGTGGTGTTTGGCCTCGCCCCGGCGATAGCGCCGGTGATCGGGGGCTGGCTGCAAAGTGTTTATGGCTGGCGCTCGGTGTTTGTGTTTCTCACGTTGGTCACGCTGGCCATGCTCGTCGCCTGTTACCTTTGGCTGATCGAAAGCCTGCCGGCGGCAAAGCGTCAACCGTTTCGGCTGCGCACGATTGCCGCCAACTATTTGACGGTTTTAAAAAATCCGCAGTTTTTGACGATGGCCGTCAGTCTCGGTTTTGTGTTCATGGGCATTTCGCTGTACATCGGTTCGGCGGCGAATTTTGTCATGGACATTTTGCAGCTGCCGGAAACGGCGTTTGCATGGATGTTCGTGCCCCTGGTTTGCGGCATGATGAGCGGCTCTGCACTGGGGCCGCGGCTGCTGGCGCGTACCTCGCCTGCGGTGGTGATCCGCATTGGTTTTGCCATCATGCTCACCGCAGGGCTGCTCAATGTCGCGTACAACACCTGGTTTGTCGCAGCGATACCGTGGGCGGTATTGCCGATCGCGCTGTATTCATTTGGCATTGCTTTCGTGATGCCCGGCATGACCCTGCAGATTCTGGCGATCTTTCCCACCTTGCGCGGCATGGCGGCTTCGGTGCAGAGTTTTATCCAGATGCTGATCTTTGCCATCGTCGCGGGTCTGGTGGCGCCTTTGCTCTCTGGCAGCGCCTTGCATCTCGCCGCAGGCCACCTTGCCGGCGCCCTGATTGCCGTCGGGCTTTGGCTGTTGGCCAACCGCAAGCGGCCGCGGCGCTGACCGCTGTTGCGATCAGGCCCGGCACCGGTCCGGGATCAGGCTTCGGCGAAGAGTTTTTGCAAGTCGCCGCTCTGATGCATTTCGCCCAAAATGTCGGAACCGCCGATGAACTCGCCGTTGACATACAGTTGCGGAATCGTGGGCCAGTTGGCGTATTCCTTGATGCCCTGACGCAGTTCATCGTCTTCCAGCACGTTGACGGTGACAATGTTTTTGGCGCCACATGCTTTGAGCAGGGCGATGGCCCGTCCGGAGAAGCCGCACTGCGGAAATTGCGCCGTGCCCTTCATGAACAGCACCACCTGATTGCTCTTGACGGTATTGTCGATAAACGCGATTGCGGTTTGCTGTTCGGCCATGATGATCCTCAAGTAGGTATTTGAGAGGATTTTATGCCAAACCGGGAAAGTCGGTCGGCATGACCCTCCCGCTTACGGGGTCATCCCCTCGTCTGGACGCGCCGGCACCGGGCCCGAGCGCTGCGGATTACTTGTTGCCGATGGCGTTGTTGACCTTGTCGAGCAGGGCTTTGGATTTGTCCGCGGTGTCTTTGGCGATCTCGCGTTCAGCCTCACGGGTTTTGTTCACCATGTCCTGCGTGCCGTCCCTGACGTCCTGGGCGATGGCCTGTGAGCCCTGACGGACGGCATCACCCGCGTGTGCGGCGGCGTCGGCGGCTGCATTGACGGCATCCTTGGCCGATTGTTTGGCGGCGTCGGCCGACGGGTTGGGCTTGGCCGCACCCGGACTCTCGGATTTTTGGCAGGCGGCGAGCGCGGCGCACAATATCAGGCAGGTCAGCGTCAGGCGTGTCATGGCGATGGTCCTCGTCAAAATGGTGTGGGTTGGTAAACATTGACCCAGAGCCGTGCACAACCCGGATGGCTGCCGCGGGAAATGCCGACATCAATCAG
Organism: Burkholderiales bacterium; assembly: GCA_947475815.1. Lineage (GTDB taxonomy): Bacteria > Pseudomonadota > Gammaproteobacteria > Burkholderiales > Burkholderiaceae_D > CANJOT01. The sequence continues at coordinate 14,150 of CANJOT010000071.1, forward strand.
AAAAACTGGGGCCGCGTCCGCCGCTGACCCGCTCGATACCGGCCAGATCGGTCCAGGACTGCACCCCGGTCAGTCCGGCCTCGCTCAGCAAAGCACGGACTGCCTGAGCCTGATCATAACCGTGTTCCAACAGCAGCCAGGCGTCGCTTGCCAAGTGGAGCGGTGCCCCGGCGATGATCGTGCGCAAGGCGGACAAGCCGTCCGCGTGGTCGGTCAGCGCCGTCAAAGGTTCGAAGCGCAGATCACCGTTTTGCAGATGGGGATCGTTGGCGGTGATGTAAGGCGGGTTGCTGACAATCAGATCAAACCGTTCGCCGGCGGTCAGCCCACTCAGCCAGTCCGATTCATGAAAGCGCACACGGGCCCCCAGTTGCTGCGCATTGCCACGCGCCACCTCCAGGGCCTGCGCGCAGACATCGGTGGCGTCAACCTGCAGATCCGGCCGCTCACAGGCCAGACTGACGGCGATGACGCCGCTGCCCGTACCCAGATCGAGAACGCGGCCCTGCGGTGGCAGCCGTTCTAGGGCCAGTTCCACCAGCAGTTCTGTTTCCGGCCGCGGGATCAATACCCGCCGATCGACCGAAAATTCCCGCCCGAAAAACTCCCGCCGGCCGATCAGATACGCCATCGGCTCACCCGCCACCCGACGCCCAACCAGCGCCTCCAGCCGCACCAGCTCCTCCGTCCCCAACACCCGTTCCGGCCAAGCCGCCAGCGTCGTGCGCGTCACCCCCGTGACGAAACACAACAGCATGCGCATCTCCAGCCCATCCAGCCGACCGTCCTGCAACACCTGCCAATAATGCGTCCCGGATGCCATCAAAATAAGTGGGGTCAGATTCGATTTAATTGCAAAAATAAGTGGGGTCAGATTCCATTTAATGCATGCCGCAGGTAAATTCGACAATTAAATCGAATCTGACCCCACTTAATGTGTTGAGTCAATGGGGGCATCACCAAAAACAATAAGTGGGGTCAGATTCGATTTAA
>CANJOT010000072.1 GCA_947475815.1 Burkholderiales bacterium
CGATTGAGCGGAATGTAGGGACCGAAGGAATTGCCCCACGGCCGTGGTGCCGAACCCGAGGTCAGGATTTCCGTCACCGAGGTGCCCATCAGCGAAAACGCCACCTCGAGCATCGAGATGTCGATGTACTGGCCCAGGCCCGTCTGCGCGCGCTGGATCACGGCCGCCGAAATCGCAAAGGCACCGGCCAGACCGGCTGCATAGTCGATTACCGGCGCGCCGCCCTTCAAGGGGGCACTCTCTGCGCTGCCGGTGATACTCATCATGCCGCAGGCCGCCTGAATGACCGGGTCGTAGGCGGGATGGCTTTTCTTCGGCCCGGTCGCGCCGTAGCCGGTAATTGAGCAAAAGATCAGGCGCGGGTTGATCTTGTGCAGGTCTTCATAACCCACGCCAAAACCGTCCATCGAACCGGTGCGCAGATTTTCGACCAGAATGTCCGACTCTGACGCGAGCTTGCGCAGAATCGCCTGTCCCTCGGGCTTGCGCAGGTCGAGCGTAATCGACTTCTTGTTGCCGTTGAGCGAAATGAAGTTGGTGGCCATGCCGAGCTTGGCGAGTTCAGGATCATCACCGACACGATTGCGGCTGGTATCACCGCCGACGGTCGGATCCTCAACCTTGATGACTTCCGCCCCCAGAAGGCCGAGCTGGTAGGTCGTGTACGGACTGGCCAGCACACGCGTGATGTCGATGACCCGCATGCCTGCAAAAGGAAGTGCTGCGCTCAAGTTATTCTCCAGAGTTCGAATCGCAAATACCGATGGATGGCGCCGCTTCAGTTGGCTTTGGCGCCGGACTTGCGCACGACCTCTTCCCAGAGCACAAAGTCGCGCTTGAGGCGCGCCGCAAAAGCCTCGGGCGTGCTGGCGGCGTTGTCGAGCCCGTCGAAGACGTCCTTCATGTCCGGACGGCCGAGTACCAGAATCAGCTCCTGCGAGATGCGTGCAACGATTTCGCGCGGCGTGCCGGCGGGCGCGAACACGCCGTTCCAGCCGGCGAATTCCATGCCCGAGACGGTATCAATGGCGACCGGCACGTTGGGGGTGCCCGGCGCGCGCCTCGCGCCGGTGGTGGCGATGATGCGCACACGGTTAACCTTCTCGTACTGAAGTCCGGAAGAAATCGGCGTGAACATGAAATCGAGCTGCCCCCCCATCAGGTCGATCAGTGCCGGGCCATCACCCTTGTAGGGGATATGGACAAACTTTGTGTTGCTGAGCACGCCCAGCATTTCGGAGACCATGTGATTCGACGAGCCGGGGCCCGACGAGCCATAACTCAGGCCACCCGGCTTGGTCTTGGCCTGCGCCAGCAGCGCCGCCAGCGTGCGATTCGGCGAGGACGCCGGAACCACCAGGCACAGTTCGTAGTCGGCCAGACCAGAGACCGGCGCAAAGTCCTTGATGGCGTCGTAGGGCAGATTGCCATAAAGGTGCGGATTGATGGCGTGCGTACCGGTCGACCCGGTCAGTATGGTGTAGCCGTCGGGTGCGGCCTTGGCGACATAGGCGGCGCCGATGCCGCCGTTGGCACCGGCTCGGTTTTCCACGATCACCGGCTGGCCGAGACGCTCGGAGAGGCGCTGTGCGGCCGCACGCGAGACGTTGTCGGCCAGGCCCCCGGGCGCAAACGGCACGACCCACTTGATCGGTTTGGATGGCCAAGACTGCGCCGCAGCACCGCTGGCCCAGAGCGCGAGCGGCAGCAGCATAACGCCAAGGATGAACTTTCGACCGAGCAGTTTCATGTTTTTCTCCGATTGAATCGTTGTTGTTGTTGGAACGGCCTTGCACGACCTCTTATTCGAGGCGCACGCCGGTTTTTTTGACGATGTCCTGCCAGTTCAGATAATCATCGCGTACCCGCTTGGCAAACACCTCGGGGGTCGAGGGCGCGACATCGACGCCGGTGAACACGTCCTTCATGTCGGGTAGAACGACGATTTCGCCGATTTCTTTGGCCAGACGCGCCACGATTTCCTTGGGCGTGTTGGCCGGTGCGAACAGGCCCAGCCAGTTGACCGACTCGAGGCCAGGCACGATTTCATTGAGCGCCGGCAGGTCCGGCAGACTCTGATGCCGCTTCGGGCCGGTGGTGCCGAGCAGGCGCACTTTGCCGGCGCGGGCAAACTGGTTGCCAAACGGGATGGTGGTGATCATGAACGAGAGTTGCCCGCCCATCAGATCGGTCAGCGCCAGTGCATCGCCCTTGTAGGGCACATGCGTAAACTTCAGGTTGGCCAGCGCGCCAAACATCTCGGTCACCATGTGATTGGACGAGCCCTGCCCCGACGAGCCGAAGGTCAGGTTGCCCGGCTGCGCCTTGGCCGCGGCGATCAGGTCCTGCACACTCTTGATCGAGCTGCCACTGGACACCACCAGCACGCCGACGTAGTCATTGATCGCCGAGATCGGCGCGAAATCTTTCAGCGCGTCGTATTGCAGGTTGGTGTACAGGTGCGGATTGATGGTGTGCGTGCCGCTCGTGCCCAGCAGCACGGTGTAGCCGTCGGGTGGCATGCGCGCCACTGCCGCAGTACCGATGCCGCCGTTCGCGCCCGGCCGGTTTTCAACCACGACCGGCTGACCAAGCCGGGTGGCCAGATGCCGTGCGACGGCGCGCGAGATGTTGTCCGACGGTCCGCCGGGCGGGAACGGCAGTACCCAACGGATCGGCTTGGTCGGCCAGGCCTGGGCCCAGGCCGGCGGGCCGGTGAAGCACGACACCATCAACGTCAACATCAGGGCCAGCCATGACTTGCGAAACATATTCGACTCCTCGTTTAGATGATCGGTATGCAGCAACGACGGTCTGCGCGCTCAGGTGAGGAAGTGCTCCTCCAGAGCCGCAGCCAGGATTTCGGGTTGTTCCTGATGCACCATATGACCGGCCTGCCGGATCGCCTTAAAGGTGAGCCGGGAAAAACAGGCCTGACGCTCGGCGATTTCGGCTTCTGAAGCACCGATCATGTCGCGCGTATTCGAATCGACTGCACTGATCCACAACAGTGGCGCAGTGACCTGACGCCAGCAATCCATCGCTTCCTCGAAGCGGATCGAACCGTTGTAAATCAACAGGCGCGCCGGATCACGCTGCGCCGGATCGCAGCGCAAGACGAAGCGGCCATCGTCGCGCGCGCGGGTCAGGTGCGTGGCGATAAACAGGGCGCGTTCCGGGGTTGAAAAATGGGTCTGCTTTGCGAGACGCGCGGCGAATTGTTCGACCGAGTCGTAGCTACGCTCCTCGGCGGTATTGTCAAAGGTCGCCAGCCAGGTCCTGTAGCGGCCCTTGACGTCCTCGGTTTTGAGAGTGCGAAAGCCATAGCAATCGATGTTGACAAACCGGCGGATGCGCTCGGGCCGTATGCCCGCATACACGCTCGCCACGTTGAACGACATGCTGTGCGCGGCCAGGTTGACCGGCGTGTCGGGCTGAAAGTGGTGCAACAGGCGGTCAAGGTCGCCCAGAAAATCGTTGAACCAGTAGGCGCCACTTTCGGCCCACTGGGTCAGGCCGCTGCCGCGCCAGTCGGGCGCCAGCACATGCCAGTCGTGCTGCAGGGCATCAACCACATACTGGTAAGACGCCGACATATCCCACCAGCCGTGCAGCAGAAAAATCTTGGGCGCATCCGGATTGCCCCAGCTGCGCACGTGGTAGCGCAGGCCGCGGATATTGACAAAAATGGACTCACTCGGTTTCATCGTCGTCCTGGTTCAGTGTTCAGGTTTGCAGGGCTGCCGCAGCTTGTTGGCGCAGCGCGTTGCGGTCGATCTTGACCGCGTTGGGACTCCGGATCACCGGGAATTCGTCGACACGGATAAAGCGCGCCGGCACCTTGTACGACGCCATGCCCTGCCTGCAATAGTGCAACAGGTCGTGATCTGCTACCGTCGCGTAGGGCCCGGTCGTGTAGAACGCTACCGCGCAAGGCTCGCCTGCGCGATCGTCGGCGCCGACCACCTGCACATGCTCGACCCCGGCAGCCGCACCGATAAAACTTTCAATCTCAGTCGGGCTGACCAGGAAGCCACGCAAGCGCAAGGTATCACCCAATCGGGCAAGATAACGAAAACCACCATCGGCATCGGTATGACCAAGATCGCCGGTACGAAAAAAACCGTCGGCGGTAAACGCCGCGGCATTGGCTTCGGGGTCGTTGTAATAGCCGACAGTCAGGCTCGGCGAGGAAAACTCAAGCTGGCCGGCCTGTCCGTGTGCGAGCAGCGCGCCAGTGTCCAGATCGGTGGCGCGCACGCGCGCGTGCGGCGACACCGGCAGTCCACCACCGAGCGTGCGCTGCAAGGGTTCATCGCTGTCGCGGCCGCGCGCAAACAGCGCCTGCGCCTCGGTCGATCCATAGACACCATTGATCCGGAAACCGCGACGCTGGCCCAGTTCGAGCAGCTTGTCGGCCCGGCTGCCGGTAAACAGTTCCATGCCCGGAAACGGCACCGCATCCTCAGCCGCCTCATAAATGCGCCGGATCATCTCGTCGGTCATCGCACCCAACGCGACCCGGTGCCGGCGCATCAGGCCGACGGCCTCCTGTGCGTCAAACGTGCTCTGCAGGATCAGCGGCACGCCGTTCAACAGGCAGGCCAGCGCCTGCGTCATGCCGAAGGTGCCGCTCAGGGGCAGCGCGTTAAGCACCGGCGACGTCGTGCGGGTATAGCCAAAAGCGACGCCGACATCGCGCGCATGTTCAACCATGCCCCCCTGAGCTTGCATCACCAGTTTCGGTTTGCGCGTGCTGCCCGAGGTCGTCTGGATCGCGCAGACTGCGTCGGGCGCAGCGTCGTCACGCGCATACGGCGCAGCAGCGCCGAGCGTTTCATACGGGATTTCGCGCAGGCCAGCGAACGCTGCGGCAGCAGGCGCGTCTTGCCCAGGGCTCGCGGCTTCTTCGTGGCAGGTGATCAGGGTGTGCAGACTCGGCACGCCGGGCTGTACCTCACGCAGGATGTCGCGGAAGTCGATACCGCGATAGTCGGGGCACCAGACCAGCGCCGAGATACCAGCCCGCGAGAACAGATCGGTCACTTCAAGGGCGCGAAAGCGGGTGTTGGTCGCCACGGCAACGGCGCCCAGACGCGCCAGCGCAAAAAAGCTGGTCAGCCACGCCGGGATGCTGGGCAGCCACAACGCGACCCGATCGCCGGCGCTGATGCCACAATCGGCAAAGCCCTGCGCGAGGCGACGGACCTCCAGATCGAACTGGGCATAACTGAGGGTTTGTGTGCCGTGCATGATCGCCGGACTGTCGGGAGTCGCTCGCACGCAGCAGGCCAACGCCTGATTCAAAGTCAGCCGCATCATCCGGGCATGCTTGCTCGAACGCAGTGCGAAGCACGCAGTTTCGGTGCCGCTTGCGACGCGTTCCCCAACGGATGTTCCATGACGCGTCTCCTGCATAAGGGCGGCCACTGCATCGCAACCGTGTAAAAGCCTATTTTTTGAACATTCTACTTATTACTTATATTTCAGGCAAAGGGTAATTTTCTATTTTCACCCGGCGCGATCTGATCGGCAGCAAGGTCAAGCGGGTCGCCGATCCCATTTGCGGCGCACATGTTGGTCCGCGCAATTTCAAAACACCGCCCTGCCCGGCACCAATACCAAGGCAGTAGGGCTGGAACGACCGGGCGTGAATCCCATGCTGCCTGGCCAGCCTTACTTCAGCCAGTTCAAACCGCTCCCTGCAGTGAGCGAGAGCCAATCAGGCAGCGTGTTGAGCAGCGGGTCTGAATAATGGATGACCGGCCGCATGCGACGCACCCGGCCAACCGGGGTAGACAACTCGATGAGCAGACGAGCCTGCTGCTCCGCGGGAATGTCGAAGGGCAGGCTGAGCACCTCGTTGCCCAACTCATCAACCAATGTTAGTTGTATCATCGATGCATGGAAAAGATGATTCCCACGACCGTCTTTGAATCGTTCGCATCCAGCGTTCGACTTGACGTTTTTTTTCTATTGGTCAAACGGGGCCCGCAGGGTTTTGTGGCGGGCGAGATCGCGAAAAACATTGAACTGCTCACGGTGGCGCAGGAGAGCCGATTCCAACGTTACCGCGCCAACATTCCTCTGGCCGTCGAACTGATCGACGACCTTACTGCCCAGTATTGCTCAGGGATGCCAGACCAATGCACGGACCCGAGCACCCTGACGGCGTGCAGCCCTTGTGCACCCTCGACACTCGCGGAACAACGCGCCACATTCAAAGCCTGAACCTCATTTTTTTCCCAAGGAAGCGACCATGACATCCATCCAGGTATTCGATCCCGCCCTGTGCTGCAGCAGCGGCGTTTGCGGCACTGACGTCGACCAGAAACTGGTCGACTTTTCCGCTGATGTGGCTTGGGCCAAACAAAATGGTGCGGCCATTGAGCGCTTCAATCTGGCGCAGCAACCGATGGCGTTTGCCGACAACGCGATCGTAAAACAATTGCTGCAACGATCCGGTGACAGCGCCCTGCCCGTCATTCTGGTCGATGGCGAACTTGCTCTCGCCGGACGCTACCCTAACCGTGACGATCTGGCACGTTGGACCGGTGTCGTGGCGCCGGTCGCTGCAACGAGCACGGCCGGCAGTTGTTGCGCCGGCGGCAAGTGCGGCTGACCCGCTTGCCACCACGATGAAATTCCTCAGCAAGCCGCCGCGTTTCCTGTTCTTCACGGGCAAGGGTGGCGTGGGCAAGACGTCCATTGCCTGCGCTACTGCCGTGCAACTTGCCGCCAGCGGGCAGCGCGTGCTACTGGTCAGTACCGATCCGGCCTCCAATGTGGGCCAGGTGTTTGGCGTGACCATCGGCAACCATGTCACGGTCATCCCTGCAGTCCCCAGGCTCAGTGCGCTGGAAATCGACCCCCAGGCTGCGGCACAGGCGTATCGTGATCGTATCGTCGGTCCGGTGCGGGGCGTGTTGCCGGACGCGGTGGTCAAGGGGATTGAAGAACAGCTGTCAGGCGCTTGTACCACCGAGATTGCCGCCTTTGACGAATTCACGGCACTGTTGACCGACGCGGCGCTGACGCTCGACCACGAGCACATCATTTTCGACACTGCGCCCACGGGGCACACCATCCGACTGCTGCAACTGCCCGGCGCCTGGAGCGGGTTTCTGGACGAGGGCAAGGGCGATGCCTCCTGCCTCGGACCCCTCGCCGGTCTGGAGAAGCAGCGTACCCAATACGCCGCAGCCGTCGCAGCCCTCGCCGATCCGGCGCGCACGCGACTGGTGCTGGTGGCGCGCGCTCAAGCGGCCTCGCTGCGCGAAGCCGCTCGTACCCATGGCGAGCTGGCTGCCATCGGCCTGTCGCAACAATATCTGGTGATCAACGGCCTGTTCCCCCCTGCCGAGGCTGGGTCAGATCCACTGGCCGCAGCCATCTGCCAACGCGAACAGGCGGCGCTCACTGCCATGCCAGCCGATCTGCGTCCCATGCCCATCGACCACATCGCGCTCAAGCCATTCAATTTAGTGGGTCTGGAGGCCTTGCGCCACCTGCTGGTGGCCAGCACACCCATCTCAGCCACGTCTGCGGTGCAGCAAAAAATAGCGACCCCCAGCCTGTCGGCGCTGGTTGATGAAATCGCACTCGACGGTCATGGTCTGGTGATGTTGATGGGCAAGGGCGGCGTCGGCAAGACCACCATGGCAGCAGCCGTGGCGGTAGAACTGGCGCACCGCGGACTGGCCGTGCACCTGACCACCTCTGACCCTGCAGCCCATCTGACCGAAACCTTGCATGGCACGCTGCCCCACCTCAGCGTGAGCCGCATCGACCCGCATGAGGTGACCGAACAGTACCGCGCCCATGTTCTGGCAAGCAAGGGTGCCAAGCTGGATGCCGCCGGACGCGCCCTGCTCGAAGAAGACCTGCGCTCGCCTTGCACGGAAGAAATTGCGGTGTTTCAGGCGTTCTCGCGCGTCATCCGCGAAGCCGGCAAGAAATTTGTCGTGATGGACACAGCGCCCACAGGCCATACGCTGCTGCTCCTCGACGCCACCGGCGCTTACCACCGCGACGTGGTGCGCCAAATGGAAGGCACGGGTCTGCACTTCACTACCCCCATGCAGCAGTTGCAAGACTCGAAACAGACCAAGGTGCTGCTGGTGACACTGGCCGAAACCACGCCGGTGCTGGAGGCCGCGAACCTGCAGGCCGACCTGCGCCGTGCCGGAATCGAACCCTGGGCCTGGATCATCAACAACAGTGTTGCCGCCACTGAGGTGAGCGCGCCGTTGTTGCGACAACGGGCTGGCAACGAGTTGCGTGAGATTGACGCTGTCCTGACGAAGCACGCCAAGCGCTATGCGGTCGTCCCCCTGCTGAAAGTCGAACCTGTTGGCGTTGAACGCCTCCTCACGCTGTGCCAGGCACTTTCTTCAGTGAAAAAAAGCCCTGCTGACCGATGACCACAAGAAAGGCGTGCGCGCTTTCTTCAAATAACATAAAGCCGAATTCAAGGAGCACTGACATGAAGATGCTGAAATCGATGCTGTTCATACCGGGCGACTCGGAAAAAAAAATGATCAAGGGTAACGGCTCGAATGCCGATGCGCTGATCCTTGACCTCGAAGACTCGGTCGCTTCAGACCGCACCGCGCTGGCACGCGACATGGTGCGCGACTACCTGCGTAGCCACGCCGACCGGGGTCGTCAGGAATTGTGGGTGCGCATCAACCCGCTGTCGACCGACAAGGCCCTGCCCGATCTGGCCGCCATTGTCGCCGGTGCACCCGATGGCATCATGCTCCCCAAGAGTGGTTCGGCGGCCGACGTCATCGCGCTCGATCATTACCTCAGCGCGCTCGAACAGCGCGAGGGCGTGGCCGTGGGTTCGATCCGCATCCTGCCGGTTGCCACCGAAACGCCGGGCGCGCTGTTTACGCTCAACAGCTACCAGGGTGCATCGGCCCGACTCGCCGCCCTCACTTGGGGCGCCGAGGATCTGGCCGCGGCGATGGGCGCTGCCAGTAACCGGCTCGAAAACGGTGAGTATGAATTTACCTACCTGCTGGCACGTTCGTTGTGCCTGGCGGCAGCACACGCCGCCGGAGTGCAGGCGATCGACACCGTCACCACCGATTTTCGCAACACCGACAAGCTGATCGCCGAAGTGCGCGCCTCGCGCCGCGCCGGTTTTACCGGGAAGATGGCCATCCATCCCGATCAGGTCGATCCGATCAATCGTGGCTATGTGCCCGACGAGGCGGAGATCGCCCATGCACGCGCGGTCATCCATGCCATGCAAAACGCGCCAGGCACGGGCACGGTGCAACTCAATGGACAGATGATCGACAAACCCCATCTGGTGCAGGCCCAGCGCGTGCTGGCCAGCGCGGGATTGCGGGAGTAAGGGCGGCAATTGGACAGTAGCAGAAAGCAGGCGCGGCGCATCCATGCTCGGCCAGCATAACGAGCAAGTCTTCTGCGGACTGCTTGGCTTGTCGAAAGTCGAATTCGATCAACTGCGGGCGGACGAGATCATCACATAAAGCACAGCCGAAACAGTTGCGCCCTGGCCCACCGCGCGAACCCCTGTCCTTGATTCCGGTTCCAGCCAACGACCCCAGTGCTGTATTTTTCATATTCACGCGGCGCCCGATTCAGGTTTAGAATCAGGAATCGGCTCCGGATCTTCAGGGAAGATGCCGGCCGGTTATAAAAATATCAAGTGGAGACAGGACATGCGCGTTCGAAAGCTCGCCTATGGTTGTGGCGCGGAAATTACCGATGTCGACCTGTCGGCCGATCTGCCGCAATCCACGATCGATGATATCCGTGAGGCCTGGCTGAAACACGTGATTCTGGTATTCCCGAATCAGGATTTCACCATCGACCAGCACATCCGCTTCAGCCGCCGTTTTGGCGAGCTCGAAAGCCATCCGATGAAAAACCTGCGCAGCCCGCTCGGACCAGAGATTCTCGAGATCCACAACCGTGTGATCGACGGCAAGCCCTCCGAGACCGGCGATATCGGCCGCAACTGGCATTCGGACGGTGCCTTCACGACGCAGCCGCCGACCGGCTCGTTCCTGCATTGCCGCGCCATGCCCGAGGCCGGCGGCAACACCTGGTTTAACAATATGTACATGGCCTACGAGACGCTGTCGCCGAAGATGAAGAACATCATCGCCGATCTCGAAGTGGTCAACGACATCAATAACATTTACATCCGCGCTGGCGGCGTTGGCAGGCGCGATCCGCACAAAGTGGCTGAGGACAATCGCCTCAATCCGCCGGTCATCCAGTCGATGGTGCGCGTGCATTCGGAAACCGGCCGGAAGGCGCTCTACCTGAGCGAAGCAGTGACCCAGCGCATCGTCGGCCTGACGCAGGACGAGGGCGCCGGCATCCTGCAATACCTGTTCAAACACAGCGTGCGACCGGAATTTACCTACCGGCATTATTGGCGCATCAACGATCTGGTGTTGTGGGACAACCGCTGCGCCATGCATCTGGCGCCACGCGACTACGATCCGGGCGAGATCCGCCACATGTGCCGCACCACCCTGACCGGCGAAAAACTCGGGCGTTATCTCGACCAGCTTCCGGCCTGATGCAAGGCGCTGCCGCATCGCACGGTGGCGCACGTTTCAAATCGATGCCGGCACCGCCGGATCATGGAAGACAAAGGAGAACACCGATGCGGACATTCCCAGGGCGCTTTGAGTTGATCCGTGCAGGCCTTCTGCTTGCAGCAGCTTTGTGTTCGGGCGCGGCAGCGGCGCAGGATGTCTGGCCAAGCCGGCCCATCCGCATCATCGTCCCCAGCCCTGCCGGCGGCCTGCCCGACGTCGCAGCACGCCTGATTACCAAACCGATCGGTGACGCCCTCGGGCAACCTCTGGTAATGGATCCGCGCCCCGGGGTAGCCGGCAACATCGCCGCAGATCTGACCGCAAAAGCCAAACCCGATGGCTACACCTTTCTGCTCACGACCATGAGCACGCACGGCATCGCACCATCGATCTTCAAGACCCTGCCGTTCCATCCGGTCGACGATTTTGTCGCCGTCGCACGGGTCATGGAAAATCCGCTTGTGCTGTACGTCAGCGACACCACCGGCATCAAGAACATCAACGACCTGATCGCCTATGCGCGCGCCAATCCCGGCAAGCTCAACTACGGTTCAGTCGGCCCGGGCTCCGTGTCCCATCTTGCCGTTGCGATGCTCGCCGCGGCAAGCCATCTGCGCATGGTGCATGTGCCCTTTAAGGGGTATGCGGATGTGCAGCAGGGCCTCAAGTCGGGCGACCTGCAGCTTGCCTTCCTGCCGGGCTACACCTCCACGCCCGGTGGCACATCGGTGGCGGTGGCCTCACGGACGCGTTTTGCGCGCATGCCCAACCTCCCGACCCTGGTCGAACTCGGCATGACGGAGGTCTATCTGGGCAACTGGTTCGGCTTTGTTGCGCCGGCCAAAACACCACAAGCCATCGTCGAGCGATTTGCCGATCAACTGGCAATTGCCATGAAGGACCCGGCGCTGCTCGAGCGCCTGCAGGGCATCTCAGCGGTGCCGTCCTTTCTGCGCACGCGCGAGTTCGAAGCGTTTTATGTCGGCGAGATTGCCCGCCTGCGTCCGGTCGTCGCGGCCGCGGGCGCGACCGCTGCCGACTGAGCACGGCACACCAACGAAGCACGCTACATCAGCCACCCATCCCGACCACGGAGTATTGTTCATGCCGATTTTCTCGCCCACCTCGACCGCCCTCGCAACCCGCAAACGCTATGAACCGATACCCGGCGAGCCGGGCGTGTGGAGCACGTCCTACATCGGCTCGCGGCCATCCGACAAGACCGCGCCAGCCGCCGCCGAAGGCGAATTGTGTCCGGTGGCCTACCTGGTCGAATCGGATGCCGAGACCCTGATCAAGCCGCACTTCCACATGGCCGACCAGTTCCAGCTCGTGGTGAACGGCGGCGGCACCTTCGGCCCCGAGACCCTGAGTGCGCCGAGTTTTCATTACTCCTCGGCCTATACGACCTACGGTCCCATCCGTGCTTTCGACGAGGGGCTGGGTTATCTGACGCTGCGCAACGGCTGGGACGCCGGCGCGCGCTGGATGCCCGAGCACCGCGACCTGTGGCGCGCTGCAAAACGCCCGCGCCATGAAGTTGTCGCCCATCCGGTTGCCACCTCGGGCATCCCGCTGGCCCAGTTGCGCGCCAGCGAGCAGTACGCGATGCTCGAGAGCGACAATGGCCTGGCCGGCGTCCTGTATCGCCTGCCGCCCGGCGGCAGTGCCGTCGGCCCCGTACCCGCACTGGGCCGCGGCCAATACTGGGTGGTCATGGAAGGCAGCGTCGAACACGGCGGCGAGGTGCTCGAACTCAACTCGTGCATCTGGGTCAACCCGGACGAAAGCGCGTATGCGCCCGTGGCCGGCGCGGGCGGCGCGGAAGTAATCATGCTGCAGTTTCCGAAACATGCCGACTGAGCGGACTGGTCGCAACGTGCGCCTGTACGCTGCATCCGACCGGCTTTGAGACGTCACCCGTATCCAGGATGAGCCCATGACCCTGTCGATCCAGAAACTGGGGCGCAGCTTCGTTGCCCGTGTTACAGGCATCGACCTGCGCCACGCGCCGCAGCCCGAACTCATCGCCGCCATCGAAGCTGCACTGGGCGAATACGGTGTGCTGCACTTTCCAGATCAACCGCTGGCCGAAGCCGAACAGGGGACCTTCATCCGCTCGTTCGGGCCGCCCACCGTGGTTGGCGCCACAGAAGCGATCGGCAAGAACCGGAATTTCATCGACGTCGGCAATGTCGACGACGACGGCAAACCCATCCTGCTCGGTAGCACGCGTGCCGACTTCCTGCGCGGCAACCTGCTCTGGCACACCGACGGCTCGTTCAATCAGCCGCCGATCCGCCTGACCTGTCTGCTGGCGCGCGAGTTGCCGCCAGTGCCGCCGCCGACCGAGTTTGCCGACATGCGCGCGGCCTGGAATACCCTGTCGCCGCAACGGCAGTCCGAACTCGAGGGCCTGCGTGTCGTGCACAGCATTGTGCGTTCACGCGAACAGATGGGCATGACCATCGATCGACTGAGCACCGAGACCATCAACAACAAGGCGCCAGTGGAGCATCCTTTGGTGCGCACTCATCCGGCCAATGGCCGCAAATCCCTGTACCTCGCCGCCCATGCCTCGCACATTGTCGGCTGGCCGCTGGACCAGGGTCGCGCGCTGCTGCAGGACCTGATCGCCTTCGCTACGAAGCCGCAATTTGTCTACTCACATGACTGGAAAGTTGACGATCTGGTGATGTGGGACGACCGCTGGACCATGCATCGTGCCACGCCCTACGACGCGCCGTATGCGCGCAAGATGAGGCAATGCAGCATCGGTGAAACCGAGCCGGTATAGAGACGCGCAAAATCGCAGGAAACATCGGCGCCCCTGTCATGCGACGACGATCCGATGAACAGCTACCAATCAGGAGAGAGCATGCAGACCTTGTCCAGCCCGCAGCGCACGCAACACTATTCCATCCACGCCGCACGCTCGCTGCGCGCCCTGCTTTTGACTACAGCGGTGGCACTGCTTTTCGGCGCGGCACCGGTGCTGGCGCAAGCCCAGCGCTTTCCGTCCAAACCCATCCGCATGCTGATGCCCAACCCACCCGGCGGACCGACCGACATCGTCGCGCGTGCGTACGTCGAAAAATTGAGCACGAACCTCGGTCAACCGGTGATCCTCGAATACCGGCCTGGCGCCAATGGCGCGCTGGTCGCGAACTCGACCATCGCCGCGCCGGCCGACGGTTACACGCTGGCGTTCTCGTCCATCGGTGGACAGGCGATCGGCCCTGCTGCCAACGAGTATAAAAAAACACGTAGCGGTCCTGATGTGCTGCGCGAACTGGCGCCGGTCAGTCTGCTTGGCGAACAGACACTGCTACTGGTCGTCAGCCCGACGCTCGGGGTCAGCACGGTCAAAGAGTTTATCGAGCTGATCAGGAAAAATCCCGGCAAGTACAACTTTACTTCGGCGGCCGGTGTCGGTGGCATCGACCATCTGGGCGGTGAGCTGTTCAACAAGGAATTCGGGCTGACCGCAGTGCATGTACCGGTCAACGGCGTAGCGCCGGCGATCAGTTCGCTGATCACCGGCGAGACGCACTACTGGTTCGGCCCGCCCGCGCCGCTCCTGCCGCAATACAAGGCGGGCAAGATCAAGATACTGGCCAGTGGCAGCAGCAGACGCGCCGCACTCTTCCCCGAAGTGCCCACGGTGGCCGAGGCTGCGGGCCTGCCGGGTTTCGAACTCGCGGTCTGGTGGGGCATTCTGGTGCGCACGGGCACGGATAAGGACATCGTTAACCGCTTGAGCCGCGAAATCCAGAAGGTCGCCGAAGACCCGGGCATCGGCGAACGGCTCGCCGGTTTCGGTATTGAGGCCAAAGGATCGAGCCCGGAGGAATTTGGGCGGCGCATCACCGCCGATGTGCAAAAGTGGCTGAACCTGATGGAAAAAACGCGCGTAACGCTGGACTGACAGCCGGGGCTGAAGATCCCTGTGATCTGCAAGCTGCGATAATGGCAGCATCGCAGCAAAACCCGAATCCGCCGAACGCCGTTTTATTCATCTCGAGAGGTCACCCTTGCCACTGTCTTCCGTCCCCAACCGCAGAGAAATCCACCACCGCGTCATCGACATGAAGGCCTACGCGCGCGATGACGGCCTCTACGACGTCGAAGCTCGCCTGATTGATCAAAAGCCATTTCCGACGATCCGCTTTGTCACGGGTGAGGCAGTGCCGGCGGGACAGTCACGTCACGACCTTTGGGTTCGGCTGACGGTCGATGCCCAGTTCGTCGTGCGTGCTGTTGAAGCATCCTCCGATGTGACCCCGTACCCAGTCTGCAAGGAAGCCGAGGCAAGCCTGGCCGTGATGATCGGCGTGCCGATTGCCTCAGGATGGTCGGCCAAGGTGAAAGAGCGCCTGCGCGGCTCCGCCAGTTGCACGCACTTGATGGAAATGCTGATCCCGCTGGCCACGACAACGCTCCAGGGCATCGGCGGGCTCGACCCGACCAAGAACAACTCGCTCAATGCACACGGTGTGCCACGCAAGCTGGATAC
>CANJOT010000073.1 GCA_947475815.1 Burkholderiales bacterium
AGACCACTCTTGTTGCCGAAATGATGGGCAGCAAGGCCACGACTGTAGCCGGCACGCTCGCCCACCTCGGCGAGCGTCATGCCGGCGGCGCCCTTTTTTGCGACGATTTCACGCGCCGCCGCGAGCAGGCGCAGGCCGGCCTCGCTGCGGCGCTCCGCCTGACTGCGGCGCACCGGCGCTGCCATCACGGCGACATCGGCATGCGTGCTCACGGAACAGGCCGAGCGGCAGCCTGGCTCAGGCGCCGATAAAATTCGGCGTCCGGCGTTCCGTCATGGCCGCCACACCTTCCTTGAAGTCGGCGGTTTCGAAGTGCCCTTCCTGCTCGGTCGCTTCGTGATCGATCATGGCGTCGATCTGATCGGCCAGGCCGGCGCGCAGCGTCGCACGCGTGGCCATGACCGCCAAGGGTGCCGACGTGGCGATTTCATCGCACAGGGCGCGCGCCGTGGCCAGCAGGGTACCGGTCTCGGCGAGCACATCGCCCAGGCCGATACGCACGGCTTCCTTGCCATCGATGCGCCGACCAGTGTGCAGCAGCAGGGCCGCCTGCTGCACGCCGACGATGCGCGGAAAGGTCACCGACATGCCAAAGCCCTGGTGAAAACCCAAGCGGTTGAAGTTGGCCGAAAAGCGCGTGTCGGCATCGACCACGCGGAAGTCTGCGATCAGCGCAAGCCCCAGACCGCCGCCGATGGCTGGCCCGTTGACCGCAGCGACGATCGGTTTTTTGGTGCGAAACAGACGCACCGCATGTTTGTACAACTGGCGCGGCGTGACCGGCGAGGCGGAATTGAAATTGGCCCCGGCGCAAAACGCCTTGCCTTCGGAAGTCAGCAACACCACGCGGCACTGTTCGATGCCATCGAGATAATCAAAAGCCTCGACCAGACCATGAATGAGGTCGTTGTCAAAAAAATTGTGCGGCGGGCGGTTCAGGCGAATGATGCCGACATGACCATCAAGCTCTACGAGCAGGTCGCGATAGGGAACAAAAGCAGCGGTCGACGTAGTGGTCATGAAAACTCGCAAAAGTGGGTGAAGTAGGCAAGCTGCAAAAGCGCCTTGCAGGCTGTTTGTTTATGCTGCTAGTATAGTGACTTGCTTGCCAACCAGCAAGTAAGTGAGCAAGCAACTGAAAACCAGCGGGTAAGAGTCAGGGACAGCCGCAACCGGGCCCCTTGAACTACCCAAAAGTATAAGCGCAGTTCCTGGCGCTGAGCCAATTTTGCGATCGGATTACCACCCATGCAGGCCCTTGATATCCAGCCCTGTAGCCTGAACGCGCAGCATGAACGCCTGCGTGACGAAGTGCGCCAATTCCTCGCCGTCGAGCTTGCCGGCATGTCGCCCGGCGAACGCGCGCGCAACTGGAACGGCGCCGACCCGGACTTCAGCCGCAAACTCGGCGCACGCGGCTGGCTCGGCATGACCTGGCCCAAGCGTTACGGCGGCCATGAGCGCAGCCCGCTCGAGCGCTACGTGGTCCTCGAGGAACTGCTGGCCGCTGGCGCACCGGTGTTTGCCCACTGGATCGCCGAACGCCAGAGCGCACCGCTGCTCATGCGCTTTGCCCCGGAGACACTGGCGCCGCGCGTGGCGCCCGGCGTGGCGCGCGGCGAAATCTATATGTGCATCGGCATGAGCGAGCCCGACAGCGGCTCCGATCTGGCATCGATCCGCACACGTGCTGTGCAGCGCGATGGCGGCTGGGTCATCAACGGCAGCAAACTGTGGACCAGCGGCGCGCAGTTCTGTCATTACATGATTGCGCTGGTGCGTACCGGCAGCGACGACGGCAAGAACCGCCACGCCGGCATGTCGCAGTTTCTCGTCGACCTCAAGGCGCCCGGCGTGACCATCCGGCCCATCTACAACCTGATGGGCGATCACGATTTCAACGAAGTATTCTTTGATGACGTGTTCGTCAGCGACGAACACCTGATCGGCAAAGCCGGCGATGGCTGGAATCAGGTGACCACCGAACTGTCGTTCGAGCGCAGCGGACCGGAGCGTTATCTGAGCAGTACGCAACTGCTCATCGAGATGCTCAACAAGGCCGATGCCAGCAATGCCCATCACGCCGTGTCGCTCGGTCGGGTGGTGGCCAGTTATGGCGCCTTGCGGCAGATGTCGCTGGGCGTGGCCGGCATGCTGGCGCGTGGCGAAGACCCGGCGACACCCGCCTCGCTGGTCAAGGATCAGGGCGCACTGGTGGAGCAGGGCATGCCCGATGTGGCGCATGAACTGTTCGGCGGCCGCATCGTGCCCGGCTCCGATCTGGACGCCGTCATGCGCTACACCACGCGCGTCGTGCCGTCCTTCTCGCTGCGCGGCGGCACGCGCGAAATCATGCGCGGCATCATCGCCCGCGGGCTTGGCCTTCGTTGATGCGCCCCCCCTTTTTCCTGACTGCCCTTCATGACCACTACTGAACACGCCAACAACGTCCCGGCCAGCACGGTCAGTGAGTTGCAGACCATGATCGCCGACAGCGTCAACCGCCTGTTCGCCGATCAAGTGACTGCCGACCTGCGCCGTGCGTTTGACCGCGGCGACAATCGCCCCGCCCTCGCCCTGCAGGAACTGGTGGCTGAACTCGGTCTCGACCGCGCCCTCGTGCCGACCGAGGCCGATGGCAGCGGCGCAAGCTGGGCCGAAACCTACCCGGTATTTCGCGCCATCGGTTTTGCGCAGGCACCCCTGCCGCTGGCCGAAAGCATGCTCGCGCGCCTGCTGCTGGCGCGCGCCGGCATCGCCCAGCCCGAAGGTGAGCTCACCATTATCGAAGCCAGCCGTCAGGCCAGCCTGACCCAGACGGGCAGCACCCTGAGCGGCACGGCGACCGCCGTGCCGTGGGCCCGCTCCGCCCAGTGGGCGGTCATCTCGACCACCGACCGGCAACTGCTGCTCGTCGACCTGCAGCAGGACGGCGTGTCCATCAGCGCAGCGGACAACCTCGCCGCCGAGCCGCGCGACAGCGTCGTATTTGAAGTCGCGCACATCACGGCGGCACAACCGCGGCCCTTTGCCAGCCTGTCCGAGCCGGTCTGGTTTCTGGGCGCGATGATCCGTTCGGCCATGCTGGTCGGCGCGCTTGAGTGCGTCCTGACCGAGGCCGTCAATCACGCCAACACGCGGGTGCAGTTTGGCAAACCGCTGGGTAAATTTCAGGCGATCCAGCAGGCGCTGGCCACGGTCGCCGGCGCCATCGCCTCGGCGCGTGTGGCCACGCGCGTGGCCTTTGATGCGGCGCCGGTCGACGACCAGACCCGCAGCACCCTGGCCTTCGACATCGCGGTTGCCAAGATCCGCTGTGGCGAGGCCGCCACGCTGGCCACCAACGTCACCCATCAGGTGCTCGGCGCGATTGGTTTTACGCAGGAACATACCCTGCATTTTGCAACGCGCAGGTTATGGTCGTGGCGTGCTGAATTCGGCAGCGATGCCAGCTGGGCGCAGGCGCTCGGTGAAGCGGCCATCGCCGCCGGTGGTGATGGTTTCTGGCAGAAACTGACGGCACGCGCACTCTGAACGCGCGGCCGTTCAGAACGGCAGGTCGAAAATCGCCTTGAGGGTCCAGCGGTCGGTATTGGTGTTCAGGCCACGGCCAATGCCGACGTTGAACACCCACGGGGCGCGATCGACGTCGAGCGCAAAAAACAGCATCTGGGTTTGCGCGGCCACCGGCAGGACCTTGGTCAGTTTGCCGACGTCGGCGTAATACTCGAAGCCGGCGGCGATGCCCGTCGTGACGGTACGCGCGACCTTGTAAGCCGGACTGAAATCCATGCCGCCGGCACGAAAGCCCTTGTTGAAGCTGTAACCGAGCACCGGATTGGTCACCAGCAGCCAATCGCGGTTGCGGTATCCCAGAATCGGCCGCAATTCCATGCCGTTGCGCGCCGCCTCGAATTTCTTGCCGACATGGGCCACTTCGAGATTCATGCCGTAAAACAGTCCGCCATCGTCCGGCGCGACCTGCGGCAACCATTTCAGGCGCGCCTTGACGCCGGCCAGATAATAATTGTTGGCGTCGTCGCGCACGAGCGGCAGGTAGAAACCGGCCTCCAGCGTCTTGCTCAGACCGTAGGAAAACTCCGGGGTGACCCGCCAGCTGTGGCGCGGCACCACCTCGCCAGGATAGTCGGGCGCCGAACGTCCCACCGGTGTGGTATTGACGTGCAGCTCGACACCAAATTCACCGGGCTTGTTGATGGCATCGTCGTAGACCTGAATCTCGTCAGACAGGGCAGCACAGACCGGTGCAGCAGCACACAGCAGGCCAGCGCCGAGAGCCACCGCAATGGAGCGGATGGTGTGCAAACTGCGAGTGCCGATGCGCATGATGCGATTCCTATCGTTTCAGTGGCCGCCCGCGCTGGCCACCCTGGCCACAATTGCCAGGATCTTTTCGGCCTTCAGAATGACCGGCCGATCGACCAGCTTGCCGTCGAGCGCATAGGCCGCACCCTGCGCCGCCTGCGCACCGGCGACCACGCGCTGCGCCCAGTCGATCTCGGCGGCAGTAGGGTCATAGGCGCGATGCACGGCCGCGACCTGACGCGGATGTATGCACAGCTTGGCGCCAAAACCGAGCCGCTTGCCGCGGCGCGTATCGGCCTCGATGCGAACTTCATCATCGGTCGACAGGGTCACGCCATCGACGGGCGCAGCGATGCCCGCGACATTCGATTCCAGCACCAGCCGGGAACGGAAATACAGCAGCTCCAGATCCTCACCTTCAATGCCCATGTCGAGCTGGAAATCGACGGTGCCAAACAACAGCCGCTGCACCTGAGGCGCACGCGCAATCTCATGCGTGGCCGCCATGCCCGCACCGCTCTCGACCAGCGGCAACAGGAAGGCTTCGGGGCCGAGGATCGTGGCCAGACCGGCAAGGTCGCTGGCCCTTTCATTTTTTGGCAGGATCACGCCGGTGACACCGGCGGCCTTGCATAAACGCACGTCTTCCTCATGCCAGGGCGTGCCGACACCGTTGATGCGTACCAGCAGGTCGCGGCCGGGCGTACCAAAACGCAGCAGCCATGCCGCCAGCGCGGCCCGGCCGACGTCTTTCTCGTGCACGGGCACGGCATCTTCAAGGTCGACGATGACGGCATCGGCACCGGCCGCGCGGCCCTTGTCGATCCGCTCGGGACGGTTGGCGGGAACAAACAGATACGACCTTGGCATCAACATGAAGTCTCTTCCGACAAAAAATTCAGATCCAGAATCAGGCACAAACCCGGGCACAAATCCGGCGGGCACCAACCGGGCCATCAAATCAGGCGTTCAGCCACCACCGCCTTGGCTTCCATGCACAGCTCGCCCTGGCGATTCTGCGCCCACAGGCCGATGCTCGTGCCGTCCTCGCCGATGCGGCCGCACAGCGTGAAGGGCGCGGTATCGAGGATGGGCTTGACGCCACGGAACTGAAAATGGGTGACGCGCGCGGCCGGGTACTGGCGGCTCAGGTGATCGAGCAACAAAGTCGCGGTGAGCGGACCATGCACCACCAGGCCGTCATAGCCCTCTACGCCGGTCGCATACGGCCGGTCATAGTGGATGCGGTGGCCGTTGAAGGTTAGCGCGGAATAACGGAATAGCAAGACCGGGTCCGGCGTCACTTCACGCGTCCAGCCGGCATCGAGCGGCGCTGCGCTCGCTGCCGGCACGGGGTCGCCGGCACGCGGATGATCGCGGTAGACAATGTCCTGCGCCTCGGTGATGGCGAGACCACGCTCGCCGCTGGTTTCATGCACCACACGCACAAACACCAGCGCGCCACTGCGGCCAGACTTGAAGCTGATGTCGTCAATGCGCGACAGACGGCTGACCGCTTCACCGATGCGCAAAGGCTGGTGAAACTGCAGCTTGCTGCCGGCCCACATGCGACGCGGCTGAGTCACCGGCGGCAAAAAGCCGCCACGGCGCGGATGGCCATCCTCGCCGACCTGGCTTTGCCGGTGTACCGGCAGGAAGTACAGCCACGACCAGACCGGCGGCAGCTCGTCGCCGGGCAAGGCGGGCCCGCGCTCGTGGTCGAGCACGGCAGCGAGCGCACGCGCCGGCACCGGGGTGATGGTGTCGGCCAGTGTTTCGGTGCGGCCGATCCAGGCCTTGAGGCTTTCCTGATCAAGTTCCATGTGCGGGCTTTCGTGGGTGACTCATTACATGCGTTCAAACACGGCGGCGATGCCCTGCCCGCCGCCGATGCACATGGTCTCCAGACCATAGCGGCCCTTGCGGCGCTTGAGTTCGTTGAGCAGCGTGGCGAGCACACGCACGCCGGTGGCGCCAATCGGGTGGCCCAGCGAGATGCCCGAGCCATTGACGTTGAGACGCTCGGGATCATTCCAGTCCCAGCCCTTGAGCACGGCCAGCACCTGACAGGCGAAGGCTTCGTTGAGTTCGACCAGATCCATCTGATCGATGCGCATGCCCAGACGCGCCATGAGTTTTTTCACGGCCGGCACCGGGCCGATGCCCATGCGCGCCGGATCACAGCCTGCAGCGGCCCAGCCGACCAGCGCACCGGCGGGCTCGAGGCCGAGCTCGACCAGCTTGTCTTCGGCTACCACCAGGCAGCAGGCTGCTGCATCGTTCTGCTGGCTGGCATTGCCAGCGGTGACGACACCGTTTTTCATCAGCGGGCGCAGCTTGGCCAGAGTGGCCAGATCGAGAGTCGGGCGGAAACCTTCATCTCTGGCGAACACGATGGGCTCGCCTTTTTTCTGCGGCACGGACACCGGCACGACCTCATCGGCAAAGCGGCCAGCATCCCAGGCGGCGGCGGCGCGCTGATGGCTGCGCAGGGCGAACTCATCACACTCTTCGCGGCTGATCTTGTAGTCAGTGGCGAGGTTTTCGGCGGTTTCGATCATGCCCGAGATGTAGCCAAAACGGCTTTCAGGCTGCGAACGCTCACGGCCGCGGTCGATACGGTCATGCAGCTTGACCGTGCCCGAACGCGAACCCCAGCGCATGTCGGTGGTGTAATACTCGATGTTGCTCATGCTCTCAACACCGCCGGCAATGACGACGTCGGCCACACCGCTCTGGATCATCATCGCGGCCGTGGTGACGGCCTGCAGGCCACCGCCACAACGGCGATCCAGTTGCATGCCGGGCACTTCGATGGGCAGGCCGGCCTGCAGCGCCACCCAGCGGCCAATGCACGGCGTTTCGCCGTTGGCATACGACTGGGCAAAGACGACGTCGTCGATGCGCGCCGGATCAAGTTTGGTGCGCTCAAGCAGCGCCTTGACGACCGTGGCGCCGAGTTCTTCGACGGAGACCGTACGCAGGCTGCCACCAAAGGTGCCTACGGCGGTACGGAGGGGAGAAACGATCACGGCACGACGCATGGTGATTCCTTCTGTTCGGGTTAAGTTCTGGTTAAGTTCTGGTTCAGTTCTGGTTCAGTGGGGAATAGCGCTGCGACGCAGACCCGGCGTAGAGACAAACGCGGCCCGTTCGAGCGCCTCGCGATGATCGGGATGAGCGATGCGAATCAGGGGACCGATGCGCTGCGTCAGGGACAGGCCGCGCAGATCGGCAATGCCATATTCGGTGACGATGACCCCGGCGTCGCTGCGCGCCGTGCTCACCGGGCCGGACACGCTGGCCACGATGCGTGAATGTTTACCGGCCATGGAAGGCAGGGCGAGTACTGGCACACCGTATTCGCTGGCCTGCGCGGCACGCGTGAAATCGATGGCGCCACCGACCGCACCGACGTACACACCGCCGGCTACTTCCGCGTTGACCTGACCGGTCAGGTCAACCTCGATGGCCGAGTTGATGGCCACGAAACGTTTGAAGGCCGCCATCACCTTGCTGCTGTGGGTGTATTCGGTGCCGCGCATCTGCAGGCGTGGATTGTTGTGGGCAAACCGCGACAGCCGTGCGCTGCCCATCATGACGCCCGTGATGGTGACACCGGTATCAATTTCCTTGCGCGAATTGTCGACCACGCCGGCTTCCATGAGGGCGGCCACACCGTCGCCGATCGTGCCCGAATGCACGCCAAGATAACGCCGGTCACCGAGCGCGTTCATGACCGCTTCGGGGATGCCCCCCAGGCCAAGCTGGATGGTGGCGCCGTCCTCGATCAGGCTGGCCACGTTGCGGCCAATGGCCTGCTCGACCTCGCTGGGCGCGCTGCGCGCCATCTCGGAGAGCGGCGCATCGGACTCGACGAGCAGGTCAAAATCTTCGAGACGCAGATGGCGTTCGCTGTGCGTCCAGGGCACGTTGCTGTTGACCTCGCCGAGCACGACACGAGCCCGGTCGAGCGCGGCAAACAGGTATTCGTTGGCCAGGCCGAGGCTGTAGCGGCCCTGCGCATCGGGTGGCGAGACCTGCAGCATGACCACATCCGCCGGCAGCCTGCCGCTGCGAATCAGCGCGGGCAACTGCGAATAATGGCAGGGCAGAATGTCAAGCAGACCGGCCTTGAGCAGCGCGCGGTTGTGACCGGCGCCGCAGTAGGCCGTATATTCGAAGACATCGGCATGTTCGACACCAGGCACGGGCGACTGGCTGACGCCAAGGAAGATACGCAGGCGTTCAAAATGATGCCGCTGGGCGACCAGGGCGTTGGTCAGCATCATGGGCTGGCCGTTGGTCTGGCCCCACATGATGGCGTCGCCGGAGCGCAGCAGGGAGGAAAGATCGTCGAGATTGCGGGAAGGCCGGGACATTGTTTTTTCGCTTGAGCTTTTTTGAGCCTCAGTTTAACTCGATCAACAGATCACGTGCCGACACCACCGTGCCCGAGCGCACATGCGTGGCGGCGATGGTGGCGTCATTTTCGGCGCGAATCACCATTTCCATCTTCATGGCTTCGATCGATACCAGCGGGTCGCCCTTGGCCACTTTCTGGCCCACCTTGACCGGCACGGTCACCACCATGCCGGGCATGGGCGCGCCGATGTGGCGCGGATTGCCGTCCTCAGCCTTGGGCAGGGCCGGCCGCTGCTTGGCGCCGGCGCGCGGCACACGCAGCACGCGCGCCTGACCGTTCAGTTCGAAGAACAGCTTGACCTCGCCATCTTCCTCGGACTCGGCGCTGCCCTGCAGGCGGATCAGCAGGGTCTTGCCGCGCTCGAGGTCGACGGCGATTTCATCCTGATCGCGCATGCCGCTGAAAAACACCTGCGTGGGCAAGACGCTGATATCACCATAGATGCGCTTGTGGTCGGCGTAATCACGATAGACCTTGGAGTACATCAGCGATGAGGCCAGATCACGATCGCTGAGCTTGTGGCCGACCGCCTTCTCGGCGTTCAGGCGCGCGCCTTCAAGATCGACCGGCGCGAGGTGTTCACCAGGGCGGCCAACCATGGGCTGTTCGCCCTTGAGCACTTTGTCCTGCAAGCCTTTGGGGAAACCTTCCGGCGGGAAGCCGAGTTCACCACGCATCAGCGAGACGACTGATTCCGGGAAAGCGATTTCACGGGTTGGCTCGGTGACATCGGCCGGCTTGAGGTCGTTGGCCACCATGAACAGCGCCATGTCGCCCACCACCTTGGAGGTCGGCGTCACCTTGACGATGTCACCAAACAGGGTGTTGACCTCGGCGTAGGCGCGCGTCACCTCAGGCCAGCGGTGTTCCAGCCCCATGGAACGCGCCTGCTCACGCAGGTTGGTGTATTGGCCACCGGGCATTTCGTGCAGATAGACGTCGGATGTACCAGCGCGCATCTCGGCCTCGAAGGGCTCGTAGAAACGCCGCACGCCTTCCCAGTAATGCGAGATGGCATGCACGGCATCCATGTCCAGACCGGGGTCGCGTTCGCTGCCGGCCAGCGACGCGGCAATCGCGCCCAGATTGGGCTGCGAGGTCAGGCCGCTCATGCTGTCCATGGCGCCGTCGACGGCGTCGACACCGGCCTCAATCGCCGCCAGCACACTGGCCGCGGCGATGCCGCTGGTGTCATGGGTATGGAAATGCACCGGCAAGCCGACTTCCTCACGCAAGGCCTTGACCAGCGCCGCGGCGGCACGCGGCCGGCAGACACCCGCCATGTCCTTGATGGCGAGAATATGCGCGCCGCCCTTCTCCAGGGCCTTGGCCATCTTGACGTAATACTGCAGGTTGAACTTGGTGCGTTTGGTGTCAAACAGGTCACCGGTATAACAGATGGCGGCCTCGCACAGGGCGCCGGATTCGCGCACCGCGTCCATGGCCACGCGCATGTTGTCGACCGCGTTGAGCGAATCAAACACACGGAACAGATCAATGCCGCCCGCCGCTGCCTGCTGCACAAAATAGCGCACGACGTTGTCCGGGTAGTTGGTGTAACCAACGGCGTTGGACGAACGCAGCAGCATCTGCAGCAGGGTGTTGGGCACGGCCGTGCGCAGTTGCGCCAGACGCTCCCACGGGTCTTCTTTCAGGAAACGCAGCGCCACGTCAAAGGTCGCGCCGCCCCAGCATTCCAGCGACAGCAGTTGCGGCAGCAAACGCGCGTAATACGGCGCGATGGTGAACATGTCATGGCCGCGCATGCGGGTGGCAAACAGGGACTGGTGCGCATCGCGCATGGTGGTGTCGGTCAGCAGCACCTGCTTCTGGTCACGCATCCAGCGCGCAAACCCTTCCGGCCCGAGCGCGGCGAGGCGCTGGCGGCTGCCATCGGGTACCGGACTGTTGCGGTCAGCCGCCGGCAGCGGCGCGGCGCCGGCCCAATGTGTCGGCGCGCGCCGGCCTTTCATTTCCGGATTGCCATTGACCGTGACATCCCCGATGAAGCGCAGGATCAGGCTGGCGCGGTCACGGCGCTTGGCGAAGCTGAACAGTTCCGGTGTGGTATCGATGAAGCGCGTGGTACATTCGCCGTTCTTGAACTGCGGATGGTTGATGACGTTTTCCAGAAAGGCCAGATTGGTCGACACCCCGCGGATGCGGAACTCGCGCAGGCCGCGGTCCATGCGGCGGATCGCCTCGGCCGGGTTGGGCGCCCAGGCCGTCACTTTGACGAGCAGCGAGTCGTAATAAGGTGTGATGACGGCGCCGGCATACGCCGTGCCGCCATCGAGGCGCATACCAAAACCGGCGGCGCTGCGGTAGGCTGTCAGACGGCCATAGTCGGGCGTAAAGTTGTTTTCCGGGTCTTCGGTGGTGATGCGGCACTGCAGCGCATGGCCGTTCAGGCGCAGGTCTTTCTGCGCCGGCACGCCGGAAGCGGCCACGCCCTCGGTAATGCCGATGCGGCCGCCTTCGCTGATACGGATCTGCGCCTTGACGATATCGACGCCGGTGACCTGCTCGGTGACCGTGTGTTCCACCTGCACGCGCGGATTGACCTCGATGAAAAAGAACTTGCCGGTGTCGGCGTCCATCAGGAATTCGACCGTGCCGGCATGGGTGTAGTTGACGGCCCGGCCCAGACGCAGGGCGGACTCACACAGGGAGGTGCGCGTCGCTTCGTCCAGATAGGGCGCGGGGGCACGCTCGACCACCTTCTGGTTGCGCCGCTGCACCGAACAGTCGCGTTCGAACAGATGCACCAGATTGCCATGCGTGTCGCCGAGCAGTTGCACCTCGACGTGACGGGCGCGGCGCACCAGCTTTTCGAGATAGACCTCATCGTTGCCAAACGCCGCCAGCGCCTCGCGCCGGGCGACGGCGATCTGATCGCCGATCTCGCTATCGTTTTCAATCACACGCATACCGCGGCCACCACCACCCCAACTGGCCTTGAGCATGAGCGGATAACCCACCACGGCGGCCTGACGCTTGACCTCTTCGATGTCATGCGGCAGCGCACCCGTGGCCGGCATGACCGGCACGCCAGCGGCCACAGCGGCAGCACGCGCCGCCACCTTGTTGCCCAGGGTGCGCATGACCTTGGGCTGCGGGCCAATGAACTGGATGCCGGCACGGGCACAGGCTTCGGCAAAATCGGGATTCTCCGACAGGAACCCATAACCGGGGTGGATGGCGTCGACCTTGGCTTCGCGCGCGATGCGCAGGATGTCTTCAATGTCGAGGTAAGCGGCGATCGGCTTTTTACCGGCGCCGACCAGATAACTTTCATCCGCCTTGAAACGATGCAGGGCAAAACGGTCTTCATTGGCGTAGATCGCAACGGTGCGAATATCGAGTTCAGCCGCGGCACGCATCACGCGGATGGCAATTTCGCTGCGATTGGCGATCAAAAGACGGCGGATGCTGCGACTCATGGATTTCCCTTGTGCCAGATCAAAGACTGTAAAAATGCGTCATAAAGGCGTCATTATGGCTGGGTATGCAAAAAAATTCGACCCGTTGCGGCGCAACATTCCCCCTTCAGGATGACGTTGCCACACTTAAGCCGTAAAATGCGCAGTCGAACTTCCTGAACCTGATGCCGCAATTATTTCCTACCCCATGAGCAGCAAAGTGACTCAAGCCGATCCCGACTGGGTTCAAAACGTCAGCCCGCTGATTGCCGCGCTGCGCCGGGGGCATTATTTTTTGTACAGTCAGCGTATTCATGCCCTGCAGCCCTCCACCGGCGAGCGTCCGTATCAGGAAGTGCTGATCCGCTATCTGGAAGAGGAGCGCCGCATGCTGCCGCCGGGCATGTTCCTGCCGGTATTGCAAGAACAGGGCCTGATGTCGCTGCTTGACTGCTGGGTCGTCAATCAGGTGCTCAAGCTGCAGGAAGGCGCCATGGCCGCCAAGCCACAATGGGCGGCGCCGCGCAACAGCATCAACCTGTCGGTCGACTCGGTGCTTGATCCGGAGTTTTCCGACTTCGTGATCACCCAGCTGAAAACCCGCAAGGTCGGTCCGGACACGCTGTCCTTCGAAGTCACCGAAGACATCGCCACGGCCAACCCGACCGCCCTGCAGGAACTGATGGCCGACCTGCAGCCGGCCGATTGCACCTTTGCCCTGAGCAGTTATCGCGGCACGCCCGCAGGCCAGTCGCTGATCCGCAACCTGCCCTTCAGTTTCGTGAAAATCGATGGCAGCCTGATTTTCCGGCTCGCCGACGACGGCACCGAACGCATCAGTGCCATCCAGTCGCTGTGCAAATCGGTCGGCATCCGTACCATCGCCGAACAGGTGGAAGACAACAAGATGCTGAGCACCATCGCCGCACTGGGGATCGATTTTGCCCAGGGTTACGCGATCGCGATGCCGGCGCCTTTTCTGTCGGACTGAATCCCGGGCGCGGCCGGCGGCACGAAAAAGCGTTCCGCCAGTTCGTCCAGCCCGAGCGTATCGAGCACCTCGCGCAGCCGCGCGCCGGCATGTTTTCCCGGCAGCTTGCGATCGGTGGCAATGATCAGCTCGTTTTTCATCGAGTGTTCCCAACCCACCAGTTCGGTCACGGTGACCTGATAGCCGTGCGCCTCCAGCTGCAGGCAGCGCAGCACGTTGGTGACCTGACTGCCAAACTCGCGGGTATGCAAAGGATGGCGCCAGATCTCGCCGAGGGCACTTTTGGCCAGCAGACTGGCCTTGTGCCGGCGCAAGGACGTGGCGACCTCCGCCTGACAGCAGGGCACGATGACCAGATGGCGTGCCTTGCGCGCCAGCGCAAAACGAATCGCGTCATCGGTCGCGGTATTGCAGGCATGCAGGGCGGTGACGATATCCACCTCGGCCGGCAGGCCGGGCGCATCGATCGCCTCGGCGACCGACAGTTCGAGAAACTCCATGCCGGAAAAACCGAGCTGCCCGGCCAGTGCGCGCGATTTCTGCACCAGTTCGGCACGGGTTTCGATACCAATGATGTGCCCGCTGCCGGGCCGCTGGCGAAAAAACAGGTCATACAAAATGAAGCCCAGATAGGACTTGCCGGCACCATGGTCAACCAGCGTGACGGGCCGGCCGGCCTTGGCGACATCTTCCAGCAAGGGCTCGATGAACTGATACAGGTGATAGACCTGCTTGAGCTTGCGACGGCTGTCCTGATTGAGCTGGCCGTCGCGCGTCAGGATGTGCAACTCTTTGAGCAGTTCGATCGATTGCCCGGGCCGGATTTCCGGTGGCAATTCCGGCGGCGCAGCCGGCTTGCCCGCTTTTTTCATGCCGGCGAGGCCAGCAGCGCCTGCTCAAAATCGGCCAGCAGATCGTCGGCGTCTTCGATCCCCACCGACAGGCGGATCAGGGTGTCGGCGATGCCCATCTCGGCGCGGCGCGCGGCACCCATTTCGTAATAAATGGTGGTCGCCACCGGAATGGCCAGCGTGCGCGTGTCACCCAGATGGGTCGAGGAAATGACGTACTTGAGCCGGTTCATGAAGGCCAGATGATCGCAGTCGGCGCGCAATTCAATCGACACCAGGGCGCCATAGGCCCGGAACAATTCACGCGCGCGGCCATGTTCCGGATGGTCTTCCAGGCCGGGGTAATAGACCTGAGCGATTTTCGGATGAATGCTCAGCATGCGCGCCAGAGCAAGCGCGGTGTCGCAGGATTTTTGCATGCGCAGCGCCAGGGTTTCGGCGCCGCTGGCGATGCGGTGCGCCGCTTCGGCGGATAAGGTCGCGCCAAAATCACGCAGGCCTTTTTTCTTGAGTTGCAAGATGCCCCATCCAATGGGCGGGCCTTTCTTGTAGACCTCGTGAATATTGGCGTAAGCCGTCCAGTCAAACAGGCCGGTATCAGTGACTGCGCCACCGAGCGCATTGCCATGGCCGCCGATGTATTTGGTCAGCGAGTTGACCACCAGGCTGGCACCGATCACCTTGGGCCGAAACAGATAGGGCGAGGTCAGCGTGTTGTCGACCACGTAGAGCAAACCGAGGCGCTTGCACAGTTCACCAATGCCGACGAGGTCGGCAATCTGGGTACGCGGGTTGGCAATGGTTTCGACGAAGACCAGACGCGTGTTCGGCTTGACCGCTGCCGCCACAGCGGCGCTGTCGGTGGCATCCACAAAGCTGATTTCAATACCGAGGCGCTGCAGGGTATCGAACATGCTGTTGGTATTGCCGAACAAAAACACGCTCGACACCACATGATCGCCGGCGCGCAGCAGCACGCTGAAAATCGCGCCGATGGCCGCCATGC
>CANJOT010000074.1 GCA_947475815.1 Burkholderiales bacterium
AGCACGCACGAGGCCGGCAACAGCCAGGAAGAAAGGTGTGAATGAATGCGCGTGCGCGCCGAGCGCCACGCCGTCCGCAGAGGCGCTGCCATGCAGATCCCTCAGGTGAAGTCGACCTGCGCAGTGTAGCGCAGCCCGTGGTCTGGATGGGCCCTGGTTTATGCGGCCGTGTCGGTCTTAAAGGCGGTGACGCCGAATTGCTCGAGAATCTCGTCGGTGTGCTGGCCTAGCAGGGGTGGCAGCCGGCGCAATTCGGCCGGAGAGTCGCGCAGGTCGATGGCACTTTTTGAAAAGCGCAGCGTGCCCTCGGTCGGGTGCTCGCGGAACTGCCAGAAATCAACGCTTTTCAGATGCGGGTCTTCGAGCAGGTCTTCGAGCTTGTTGACCGCGGCGATCGGCATGTCGCCATCGAGCAGGGCCATCCATTCTGCGTTGGTTTTTCTGGCCAGTTCTTCGGTGACGAACGCCCACACCTCCTTGAAGAATTTTTGGCGCGCGGGATAGTTGCGAAAGCGTTCGTCAGCCATCAGTTCAGGCCGGCCGATGGCGCTGAAAAAGCGTCCCCAGTGCGTGTCGGTATATGGCAGGAAAGCGATGTAACCGTCGCGCGTCGGGTAGGGCCGGCGTGCCGCCTTGACGATGGTTTCGTAACCCAGGCCGGCGATCGGTGGCTCGAAGGTCGCGCCCCACAGGTGCTCGACGTTGTTGAAGGCTGTCATGGCTTCGAACATCGGTACGACGATTTCCTGGCCGCGGCCGGTGCGGTTGCGCTGGAACAGGCCCAGCATGACGGCATAGGCGGCGTGCAGGGCGCTCACTTTGTCGGCAAAAATGGTCGGCATGTAGCGCGGCTCGCCGGCGTGCACGGCCTGCAGCGAGGCCAGTCCGGACATGGCCTGGATGACATCGTCGTACGCCGGTTTGCCGGCATAGGTGCCCTCGTCGGAAAAACCCTTGAGATGGCAATAGATCAGTCCGGGGTTGAGCGGCGCCAGCGTGGCGTAGGACAGGCCCATGCGTTCGGCCGCCTGAGTGCGGATCGAATGCACCAGCACATCGGCTCTGGCGATGATTTCATGCAGGGCCTGCCGGTCGCGCGGCTGACGCAGATCGAGCACGATGCTGCGCTTGTTGCGGTTGCAGTTGATGAACACCGATGACATGCCGGTGTGGCGTTGCGGACCCAGCGAGCGCGTCAGGTCACCTTCCGGCGGTTCAATCTTGATGACGTCGGCGCCCATGTCGCCCAGGTATTGCGTGGCCAGCGGACCGAGCACGATCGAGGCGATCTCGATGACCGTGATGCCATCGAGTGGACCGGGTGAGCGGGCCGGGACGTGTTCGGAGGCTACGCCCGAAGGCGCGTGTGCAGAGGTCATGGTGAACCCGGAGGGGAAGTAGTGAGCGGCAAGTGCCGCAAGAGCGCTGATTATAGGAAGCAAAGCGCGGCACAATGTCGCTTGCCGGTACGCGGTGGACGGACGGATTCCATATGGTGAACCAGCCACCCGGCCCTTGCCCGGGCTTCTGCCGAACGGCAGGCAGGGTCCATAATATGGAGTCGGGCGCGCGACGCGCTGGTCTTACCGGCCCTGCTCCTGCTAGTCTTTGCGCACCTTCCAGAATGCAGCACCCCCGGAGACCCCGTTCATGCAATCCGCCAACCAAAACGCCGCCAATACGGTTCCCACGCTTGTGCCCGTTTACGAAGCGCTGGCGCGCGACATCAAGGCCCTCGGCATCGACTCGGTGTTCGGCCTGATGAGCGACGATACCGCCATGTTCGTGAGCACGCTGGATGCCGTCGGGGTGCGGTTTTACGGCGCGCGTCATGAAAACAATGCCTGTTCGATGGCGGAAGGATATGCGGCCGCCAGCGGCAAGCTGGCCATTGCCATTCTCGGCCGCGGCCCGGCCACCGCCAACGCCCTGCACGGCGCGGTTTATGCGCAACGCACCGGCTCGCGGGTATTGCTGATTTTTGGCGAAGGGTCGGTCGCCACGCCCGCGCCCAACGGCCTCGGGCCGGAAACCAAGTCGCTCAATGCCATTGGCGTGTTGCAGGCGGCCGGCATCAAGACCTTCGTGGCCGGCAACACCAGCGGTGCGCGCCAGATGCTCGCCGACGCCATCGCCGCCACCCATCAGGGCGCGGTTGCGCTGTTGCTGCCGATGAACGTGCAGTTTGGCCAGACCGTGTATGACAGCACGACCCTGACGCCCCCTGCGGCCGTCGCGACCAGGCCCACTCCGCCGCGACCGGCCGCCATCCGCACTGCGGCCGAGCTGCTCAGCAATGCCCGCAAGCCCCTGATCGTTGCCGGACTGGGTGCCCATCGCGCCGGTGCGCGCGAGGCCATGATGGCGCTGGCCGACAGGATCGGCGCGGGTCTCGTCACCACGCTCAAGGCCAAGGACATGTTCCGCGGTCACCCCTTCAATGGCGGTGTGGTCGGTTCCTTCTCGCATGCGGGCGGGCGGCGCATGATCGAGCAGGCCGATTGTGTCATCGTGTTTGGTGCCGGCCTCAATATGCGCACCACCAGTTATGGGTTGTCTCTGCCGGCTGATGTGCCCTTGATTCAGGTCGATGCGCAGCGCAGCAACATTGGCCGCTGGTATCACGCCGATGTGGCAGTGGTCGGTGATGCGCGTGTGGTTGCCGAGCAGCTGTGCGGGGCCGTGCCCGAGCGGGACGAGGCCGACAAGCCGCTGCATGGCGCCGACATGCGCAAGTGGCTCGCTGAGTTCGACATTGCCAGCGAATTCGAGCCGGCCAACACGCCGCGCACCATGGACCCTCGTTCCCTGGCGATGGAGCTCGATCGCCTGCTGCCGGCCAACCGCAATGTGGTCTATGACTCGGGCAACTTCCTGCAGATCGTGCCCTACGTGTCGACGCTCGGTCCCGATTACATCAAGAACGCCAGTGATTTTTCGTCCATCGGCATGGGTTTCGGCACTGCCATGGGTTATGCCTGCGGCGCGCCGGACCGCCCGACCGTGCTGATTCTGGGCGATGGCAGTTTCCTGATGACCATGGGCGAGCTTGAAACCGTCGCGCGCGAAGATATTCCGCTCATCATGGTGGTGATGAACGACTGCGCTTATGGCGCCGAGTTGCATTACCTGAAAATGCGCAACATGCCGGTCGGCAAGTCGATGTTTCTCGACATCGACTTCGCGCCCGTCGCCGAAGCTTTTGGTTTCCAGATCGCGACCGTGCGCACCCTTGACGAGCTGCGCGCGCTCGCGCCGATGCTGGCCAATCCCCAGGGTCCGATTTTCCTCGACTGCAAGATCAACGCCAGCGTGCCCGCACCTTTCATACTCGAAGGTATCGAATACGAGCGCCGCAAGCGATAGAATCCGCCTGCTGACCTCACAAAACAAGAGCCAAATCATGTCCAGCCTGACAAGCGAATCTGCCCACGATCTGACGCGCAAGATGGCGCGTTTCACCATTGGCGCGCATCAGTTCCCTACGCTGGCGCGCAGCCGCGCGCGCGACGCCATTGCGGACTGCATCGGTTGCATGCTCGCTGGCAGCCGCGAAGATCTGGCCGCGCCCCTGCGCACCACTTTGCCTTCGTTTGACGCGCCGTCCGCGCAGTTTCCGGCCCTGCTGCTCGGCTCGACGCGTTATGCCGCGCCGGCCGATGCTGCGCTGTACAACGGTACCATCGCCCATGCGCTTGATTTTGATGACACCAATCATCCCGGTTATGCCCATCCGAGCGCGGTGATCGCGGCGGCCATGTTTGCCGTGGCGCCGCTGGTGTCGCCTTCGGGCGAGGCGATGATTGATGCCTATATCGTCGGCTTCGAATATTTTGGCAAGCTCGGCCGCGCGCTCAATACCCAGCATTACAAACGCGGCTGGCATGCCACCGGTACATTTGGTGCGCTGGCCGCCGCCGCCGCCACCGGCCGCCTGCTCGGTCTCGATGAAGAGCAGATGGTCATGGCCTTGGGCATTGCCGCCTCGTCGGCCAGCGGCGTGCGCGCCAATTTTGGCAGCATGACCAAGCCCCTGCACGCCGGCCAGGCCGCGCGCAATGGCGTGCTGGCCGCGCTGCTGGCGCGCGAGGGGTTTACCGCCAGCGCCGAAGTGATGGAACACAGGTATGGGTTTGTCGGCGTGTTCAACGATGGCATAGCGATTGATGTCAGCTACCTTGCCCGACTTGGTGAAGACCTCGAAATCCTCACCGAACATGGCCTCGCGCTCAAGCCCTACGCGGCTTGCGGTGCGACCCATCCCGGCATTGAGGCAGCCGAAGGCCTGCACGACGAGATTGCCGGCCGGACCATCCGCAGCGTGCGGTTGGGCGTGTGCGACATGGCGTTCGCGCCGCTCATCCATGTCATGCCGCACTCGCCGCTCGAGGGCAAATTCAGTCTGCATTTTTGCGTCGCGGCAGCGTTGCTGCACGGCAAGGTTTCGCTGGCCACTTTCTGTGATGAGCGGGTTGAAGATCCGGCCGTG
Source organism: Burkholderiales bacterium (assembly GCA_947475815.1). Classification (GTDB taxonomy): domain Bacteria; phylum Pseudomonadota; class Gammaproteobacteria; order Burkholderiales; family Burkholderiaceae_D; genus CANJOT01. The sequence goes on from CANJOT010000074.1 coordinate 4,490, forward strand.
CGTGACCTGATTCCACGCATGCTGATGGAAAGCGATGCCCGCTGGGCCGACGACGGTGAATTCGCCACCGAGGTGTCCGTGGAACTGGAAAGTGGCGAGCGTCTGACGCGCTTTGTGCCGCTGGCGCGCGGCAAGCCGGCACGCTGGTTCAGTCTCGACGACCTGCATCGCAAATTCACCGAGTGCGCTTGTGTGGCGTTGCCGGCAGCCGGCCTGGAGACCGTCTGGCATGCCCTGCTGAAACTTGATTCGGCCCAGGGCGGCGATCAGGTGCTGGCCGCGTTGGCGCGCGCCTCGGCCTGAGCGCGGGTCGCTAGCGCGAACGCGCCGGCCTGACTTCTTCCTTGGCTTCGGCCAGTGCGGCGCTGGCCCGTCCGGTCGACAGACGCGGCGCTCTGGCGCCCAGATCGACGGCTTCATGGCACAGCAGCGCGTCAAAGCGCGCGCCGGCTTCGGCCGGCAGGGTCGAGGGATCGCCAGCGATGGCGAATGCACCCAGAGGCGTGCCGGCACGGTCGAGCACGCACTTGGCAAACGAGTTGATGCCCGGCACGACATCTTCCAGATTGGCCGTATAACCGAGCTTGAGCGAACGTTCCAGCGTGTTCAGAAAACGCTCGGGCCGCAGCACACCCATGACGGCCATTTCCCTGAGGTTGCGTTCGATGACGACGTCACGTTCGTCGCGCGGCATGGCGATCAGCATGGCCACGCCGCCCGCCGACATCAGCAGGGGACGGCGAAAGCCTTCTTCGTTGAGCATGCCGCGGTTGACCGACTGTTCGACGCGCGCGGCGACAACAAACTCCAGGCCGCTGCGCAGATAAAAAAATCCGACCCCCTTGACGCGCTGTGCCAGCCGTGCAGCGGCGGCGCGGCCTTCGGTCAATAAGTGCGGGTAGGTGGTGACCGACAGGCCGAGTTCGACCAGCATCGGTCCGGGAAAATAGCGGTGTTCCTTGATGTCGCGCTCGACCATCCGTTCGCTTTCCAAGCAGGCGAGGATGCGGTGCACGGTGGCTTTTTCGAGGCCGGCGCGGCGCGCCAGGTCGGTCAGGCCCCAGCCGAACTGGCCACGCGTGGTCAGCAGTTTGAGCAGCAGGATCGAACGTTCGATGGCCTGGGTGCCGGTGGGTCTGGTTTCAGCGTTCATGGGGTCTCCGTATTTTCGCTCACGGACCTCTTGTCCGGGCCGTCGGCAGATGGTGCGCCAGGCTGCTGGCGCTGGATCGGCCGATTTTTCGCCGGGGTCCATATCATGGACCGGGGCCGGGACTTAGGGCGCGTGGTTTGACCCGCCGGGCGGGTGCGGCCCTAGAATCGTCCTACCCCTTGGTTTGCGGTGTTGCGCGCTCGCCGCGCCATCGCGACCACGGCGCGGCGCCGGGCAAGGAAACGGACGCGCCCGACGGCGGCCAGCTTCAACAATTCAAAATGAGGAGAACCAAGTGCTTATTGATTTGCAACAACGCCTTGCGGTGGTCACCGGCGGCGCGTCCAACATCGGCCGTGGCATCAGCCTGCAATTGGCCGACTCGGGTGCGCAGGTGCTGATCATCGACAAGGATCTGGTGCAGGCGCAATGCACGGCCGACCTGCGGCCCGGCAAGATCCGCGTGATGGCGTGTGACCTGTCCGATCCGCTGCAGGTGCAGACTCTGGGCCAGCGCCTCGCCGAGAACGAAGTGGTCGACATCCTGGTGAACAACGCCGGCTGGGTGGCGAGCGAATATTTCGAGAAGAAAGATCTCGCCGAAATCGACTTCGAGATCCGCCTCAACCTGATCGCGCCCTTGCTGCTCACGCGCATGCTGGTGCCAGGCATGATCGCGCGCAAGCGCGGCCGCATCATCAGCGTCGCATCCGAGGCCGGCCGCACCGGCCAGCGTACGCAAGTGGCGTATTCGGCGGCCAAGGCCGGTGTCATGGGGATGACGCGTTCGCTGTCGCACGAAGTCGGCCGCTACGGCATCACGGTCAATGCCATCGCGCCCGCCATGACCCTGCCCGAAAGCAGCGAGGATGTTGGCGTGGGCAGCATGCAGACGCAACGCAACCGTTCGCCCGAAATGATGGCCAAGATCGTCAAGGCTTATCCCATGGGTCGCGTCGGTCACCCGCCCGATATCGCCGCGGCGGTTGTTTTTCTGGCCAGCGATCAGGCTGGCTTCATCACCGGACAGACCCTGCCGGTCAATGGCGGCTTCATTACCACCTGAGGATTTCATGAGACCACAACAAGCAGAAGCAACGTTTACGCCCTGGGAAGTGCCGGCCGACCTGCCAGCGCTGGGCGAGGTGCTCTACGAACGCTGCACGCGTTCGCTCGGCGGTTCGGTGGCGCGCATCTCGATCAACCGGCCGCACGTGCTCAACGCCTTCACCAATAAAACGATGAAGGACATCATGATCGCCATCGACGTCGCCAACCGCGATCCGAGCGTCGGCGTGGTGGTGTTGCAGGGTGTCGGTGACAAGGCATTTTCGGCTGGCGGGGACGTGCGCTGGGAAGGCGAGCGCTCCGCCGCCGACTGGTTTTTCGATATGCCGCCCAACCATACAGTGCGCTTTTCCTCCAAACCGGTGATTGCCGCCGTGCGTGGTTACGCCATCGGTGGCGGCAATCACCTGGCCTATACCTGCGATCTGACGGTGGCGGCCGACAACGCCATATTTGGCCAGATTGGCTCGCGCCACGGCAGTCCTGCCGACGGCTACATGGCGCGTTACCTGATCCGCGTCATTGGCGCCAAGCGTGCCCGTGAAATGTGGCTCACGCGCCGCCGCATCACCGCCGAGCAGGCGCTTGAGTGGGGTCTGATCAATGCCGTCGTGCCGCTCGCCGAGCACGAAAAGGAAGTGCTCAAGTGGTGCAGTTACGTGCTCGACGGCAGCCCGTCGTGCATCCGTATTCTTAAGGCGGTGTTCGATCTCGAGATCGATGAGATGGCCGGTGACGTGCGTCGTTATGCGCACATGATCGCGCCCAATTTTGTCGAAAGTGACGAGGCGCATGAGGCGCAGGCGGCCTTTTTCGAGAAGCGTCCGCCGAAGTTCTGGCCCGATCCACAGTAAGGCAGCGACTGTCCCTCCAGGTGGTTGGCGGTATCATTACCGTCTGGAAGGACAAAATACATGAGGCATTGCAATGGCTGAATCCGATAATCCCGTGACGCGCGAGGCCCTGCACACGCGTGTCATCGACATGACTGGTTATAAACGCTCCGACGGCCTGTACGAGATCGTTGGGCATATCACCGACACCAAGCCGGTTGATTTCAAGGCGCCCAATGGCCCGCGCGAGGTGCTGGCCAACACGCCGCTGCATGAGATGCGCATCACGCTGGTGTATGACCAGAGCATGGTGGTGCAGGAAGTGCTTTGCGAAACCCTGGCGGCGCCCTACAACCCCTGTTTCGAGGCGCCAGCCACCTTGCAGGTGCTCAAGGGTCTGTCGATTGCCAGCGGCTGGGCCGGCGAGGTGCGCAAGCGTCTGGGTGGCGGCAAAAGTTGCAGCCATCTGGTGCACATGCTGGGCAGCATGGCGGCCACGGCCTATCAGTCGCTGACCGTTGAGCGCGCCGCCCGGGCAACGGCGCTCGATGCCGACGGCAAACCGCTCAAGATCGAGAGCTGTTATGCCTATGGCACGGGTCGCGAGGTGGTGATGAAGATGTGGCCCAAGTATTACACCGGGCCGAAGGTCATCGAGACCACCGACGTGAATTAAGCGGACAGTGACTCATGCAGGGCGCGCGCCTTTTTTTATTGCGGCTTGATATTGTTGTCGCGCACCAGCTTGCTCCAGACGCGCACTTCGTTGGCGACGAAGCTGCGGAATTCGTCAGCCGTCATGATGTCGACTTCGACGCCGCGCGATTGCAGCGCGTCACGCGTTTCCGGATCCTGCAGCACGGCGCGCACTTCGCGGTTCAGGCGCTCGACCACCGGCGCCGGTGTGCCGCCGGTGGTCATCAGGGCGAGCCAGACTGAGCCTTTGACCGGGTAACCGCTTTCGGCAATCGTTGGCACATCGGGCATCACTTTGGAGCGTGTTGCGCCGGTGGTAGCGAGCACGCGCAGCTTGCCGGCGGCCACCTGCGGCGCGCTGGTGGCGACCGGATCAAGGTAGATGTCGACCTGGCCGCCGAGCAGGGCGGTCAGTGCCGGTGCAGTGCTGCTGTAGGGCACGTGGGTCAGATCGAGTCCGGCTTCGGCCGCGAGCCAGGCGGTCAGCAGGTGCGAAGCGGCGCCCAGGCCGGCCGAGGCGTAGTTGACCTTGCCCGGATTGGTCTTGGCGTAGGCCACGAAGTCGGCCAGATTGCGAAAGCGCGAATCGGGCCGCACCAGCACCGCGAAGGGCAGCGAGCCGAACATGGCGACGGGGGTGAGTTCGGTGTCTGGATTGAAGGTCATGCCGGGGAACATCAGCTTCCAGGTGGCGTAACCGGACGAGGCCAGTACTAGCGAGTAGCCATCGGGCTTGGCTTTGGCCACCGTGGCGCTGCCGACCGTGCCGCCGGCGCCGGCTTTGTTCTCCACGATCACCTGCTGGCCGAGGCGCGTCGACAGTTTTTGCGCAACGATGCGTGACACGGTGTCGCCCGTGCCGCCCGCCGCCTGCGGCACGATAAAATGCAACTGGCGGTCAGGGTAACCGGCCTGCGCATGGGCGCAAAAGGAGCTGGTCGCCAGCAATACCCCGGCCATGCCCGAGATCAGTGTGGTCAAGGTGCGGCGACGCGAGCATGCGGTCCCGATGGTTTTCATTTTTGTCTCCAGAGTCGCCGTGATGGCGTGACGGGATTGTAGTTTCGCGCGCCGGTCACGGCGTGCCGGCGCGCGTTTATGGTCCAGATGATGAAACGACTGCAGTATTACTGTTCGACCTCAAAACCGAGTTGCTCGATGTAGAGCTTGTAGAACGCGCGCAAGCCCAGTTCGGTGGCCATGGTCATGGCTGGTTCGGTATCGCGCCCGCCCATTTCGAGCACACCGAGCGATTCCGGATAGGCGCCAACCTGATGCTGCATCTGCTTGAGCAATTCGCTGTCGTCCATCGAGACGAATCCGGACGGCCCGAGCAGGTTGGCCTGCTTGAGGCGCACGCGTCGGATTTCCTCGCTGTCATCGGCATAACCGAAGTAGGTCCAGTCGACTTCGACTTCACCGGCATTTTTCGGAATGATGCTGCGGATGGCGAGGATGTTGGCGTGTTGTTGCACGAACGCACCCGGGAACACTTGCAACGCGCTCATCTCGCCGTCACCATATTCATCGATGAACTTGACGAGTTCCGGGTCGTTGAGTTTCAGGTCGCCACGGAAGCGTCGGAATTCCTTTTCGAGATCGACGCCTTCCTTGCGTTCGCCCGGGGCGGCGTAGTTGGTCGAATGACGGCCGCCCATGGTGGTGGCGGTGGCGTGTTTCGAATCGGCACGGTACAGGCCGAAGGTGACAAAGAAGGTGTGCAGCAGCGTGCCGTGATACGGGTCGCGCGTGTTTTCGAAATACAGCTTCCAGTTGGAAGGAATCAGCTGGCGTGAATAACCGAGCAACTCCAGCGGCCGGCCGGGCAAGAGGCGGTCAAGCCGCTTTTGCAACTGCGGGCCGCAGTACTCGTCAAAATCCTCGACCGTATCGCTGAAGGTCGCCCAGATGGTGCCGCCCTTGGTGGCTACACGCAGCTTGCGCAGGCTCCATTTGGAATTGTCCCAGTCGTCCGGCATGCCACCCACGCCGTGCACGCCGCGCTTGAGCGACACGCCGGTCAGGTCGCCCTTGAGGTTGAAGCCCCACTGGTGATACGGGCACACCAGATTGCGCACCACGCCGGTGTTTTGCCAGGCGATGGCGCCGCCGCGGTGCGAGCAGCGGTTTTCCAGCACATTGATGCCGTCGGTATCGCGCACCACCAATACCTGGCGGTTGGCGATCCATGCACGCTTGTAGCTGCCGACCTGCGGCAGTTCGCAGTCGAGGCCGACATAACTCCAGGTATCACCGGCAAAGAAGGTGTCAATCTCCTTCTTGAACAGGTCTTCGTCGGAATAGATCCAGGCGGGGATGCGCGTGAAGCCGCCCTTAGGCCAGATCAGGGGACGCGCGCCGGTCGTCGTTGTGGTTGCAGTAGTCATGGTGTGCCCCTCAGACCGGGAAAATCAGTGAATTGAAAATGCGGTAGTTGTCATACACACACCAGCGTTCCTTGAAGCGCAGGCCGTCGGGCGTGTTGACGATGGTGTCAACGTAGCGGCCGACCGTGTGCACGTAAGGCTCCATGTCGGACACTGACTCGATCACCATGAACGAACTGCCCGCCTCAATCACGTCACCCTCGACCTTGGCGATGCGGATGCGGTTGAGAAAATGGCGCAGCGAGCGCGGTTCGTAGACGGTGCAGTCGCGCGTCGCGTTGGCGCGGTCGCGCACCATTGCCAGCCCATCACAATAGATGGTGGCGTGTGTCAGGCCGGCGTCGTAATTCTCGCGCGAGATGACACGATATTTACAGTCCTCGACAAAAAAGTTGCACCACGCTTCGAGGTCCTGCCGGTCCACCGCATCGGCGTAATCTTCATAAAGCCGGATGACCGACCAGGCCAGGGCATCGGGGATGGGGGAAGACACTGCAGTCATTGTCAGTTCGCCTGTGAGGAAGAATTGGAGGAGGGAATATCAAGCAGGCTGCGATCCAGCGCCAGCAGGGAAGTCGAGCCGGTGTAGGCCATCACGCGATCAATCTCATCGCGCAGGATCTGCAGGGCCAGGCAGGCGCCATCGGCGCCATCGACCGCCACGCCCCAGAGCGGGCCGCGCCCGGCGAACGTGCCCTTGGCACCCATGGCAATCGCCTTGACGATGTCGCTGCCGCGCGTGAAACCGCCATCGACAAAAACATCCAGCCTGTTACCGACGGAATCCAGAATTTCGGGCAGCACCCGGAAGGGTGGAATCGAAGCATCCAGATTGCGGCCGCCATGATTGGACACAATGATGGCGTCCGCGCCGCACTCGCGCGCGCGGACCGCGTCGTCGCTGCGCAGGATACCCTTGACCAGCAGCGGCCCGTCCCAGCGCTTGCGCAGTTCCCGCAGATCGTCCCAGTTGAGCGAATCGCATTTGACCGGCGTGGGCTTCTCAGACATTTTCTTTTTCAGCGACTCGGGATAGTTTTCCAGAGACGGTATGCCCGAGCGCAGCATGTATTTGAGCAGCACCTTGAAGAACCAGCGCGGGTGCCAGGCGACGTCCCAGGCATTGGCGCGGTTGATGCGCATCGGCAGGGTGAAGCCATTGTGGCGGTTGTACTCACGGTTCGGTGAGACCGCCGTGTCCACCGTGACGATGAGGGCTTCATAACCGGCCTTGCGCACGCGGTCCACCAGTTCCCAGGACATGCTGCGGTCGGGCCACATGTAGAGCTGGAACCAGAGCCGCCCGCCGGCTTCGGCGGCGACCCGTTCCATCGACACGATCGATGCGGTCGACAGGGCGAAGGGAATGCCCATGCGGCGTGCCGCGCGCGCCACTTCAATCTCGCCGTCAAACCAGAGCAGCCCGGCCGCGCCGGTCGGTGCCACGGCCAGCGGCATGGCGCTTGGCCGGCCGAAGAATTCCGTCGCCTGGGTGCGCATCGAGACATCGACCAGCACGCGCGGACGCAGGTGCACGGCGGCCACCGCGGCGCGCATGCTCACCAGAGCATGTTCATCTTCCGTGCCGCGATCGACAAATTCGAACAGGCCCCTGGGGAGCACGTCTTTCGCCAGGCTGCGCAGATCGGCCAGGTTGTAGGCCTTGACCGGAGAAGCCGGCGCATCGCCCACCTTCGAAATCACGTCCGTACCAGTGCTTGCGGTGCTATTGGCTTGCACACTGTCTCCAGATGTTTGTACATCGATCGTTCCCCCGCTGCCAGCCACGGGAGCCGCAAGTGCGTCAATCGAAATGAGGAAAAGAGTATAGGTCTGCACCAGCGGCGCCCGGCGGTCGGCGTGGTAACATCGGTCCAGCATGTGGACCTTGGGGGCGGCATTGGCGGGACAGCGCAAACAGGCTGGCGGGCAAGCCGGCGATGCGGTGAACGACGGCACGCAAAGCATCGAACGCGCGCTGAAGGTGCTGCGCATGCTTGCCACGCGCGGCCGGCTCGGCTGGGGCCTGACCGATCTGGCTCAGGCCGCAGGCCTCAAGAAGGCCACGGTGCATCGCATCCTCGTGCGATTGGAGCACGAGCGCATGGCGCACCGGCGTGCCAGTGATGCCCATTATTTTCTCGGCCCGGCGCTGGCCGATCTGTCGTTCTCGATTCCCGGTTTTCATCCTTTCGTGCGCGCCGCCCAGGATTTTCTGGCCGAGATGTCGCGCCGTTATTCGCTCGTGACCATCCTGTCGATACGCAGCGGCGATCATTTCGTGGTCGGCGCGCGGCTGGCGCCGGCGCGCTTCAAGGGCGAGTTGAACGAACCCGGCGCACGCCGGCCGCTGATGACCACCGCCGGTGGCATCGCCATTCTCATGTCCCTGGAGGCCGCCGAAACCTCACGCATCGTCGCCGACAATCTCGAGCTGCTGTCGCAGCGCGGCCGGACCAGCGTGGAGGAATACAGGGCGATGTGGGACCGTTCAACAGTGCGTGGTTATGCCAGCAATTTTGGCGATATCGCGCCCGGTGTTAATGCGGTGGCGATGCCGGTGCTGGGTCAGGCCGGCCAGGTGTTCGCTTCGCTCACCCTGGCCGGTGGCGTGGATCATGTGCGCATCGACGGCGCCGATGAGCTTGCCGCCGCGCTGCGTCATGAGTGCGTTGAAATCGCCCGCCTGGCGGCGCAGATCCACCCGGGCCTGTATGCCGGCCCGTGCAGGATGTGACGCGACGCGGGGTGCTTCGCTGATCCGGGTTCGGTTGCCCGGTGTTCAGTCGCCCTTGATGTTGTTGTCCTTGACGATCTTTGCCCAGGCCTTGGTCTGTGCCTCGATGAATTCGCCGAAGTGCTGGATGCTGCCGGCTTCGATGGTGAAATTGAGCGCTTCCAGCCGTTGTTTGACTTCCGGCTCTTCGAGGATGGCGTTCACTTCTTGGTTGATGCGTTCGATGATGGGGCGCGGCACGCCGGTGGGTGCCATCAGGCCAAACCAGGTGGCGCCACGGGCCAGATACCCGAGGTCCGCCAGAGTCGGCGTGTTCGGCAGTACCCGGGCGCGCATCGCGCCGGTGGTGGCCAGCAGCTTGGCTTTGTTCGCCTGGATCTGCGGCAGGCTAGTGGCGATCGGATCAAAGATGATGTCGACCGTGCCGCCGAGCAGTGCGTTCATGGCCGGCGCCGTGCCGTTGAAGGGCACGTGGATCCATTGCGAACCGGTTTCCGCCATCAGCCAGGCCGGTAGCAGGTGGGTGAGCGTGCCGACGCCGGCCGAGCCGATGCTGGCCTTGCCCGGATTGGCTTTGGCGTAGGCGATGAATTCCTGCACGGTTCTAAAAGGCGCGTTGTTGCGCGCCAGCACGACGTAGGGAGTCGAGCAGATCAGAGCAATCGGTGTCAGGTCTCTGGACGGGTTGAACGGCAGGTTTGGGTTGAGGGCGCCAATCCAAGCGTGGCCGCTCGATACGAAGCCGATGGTATAACCGTCCGGTGTGGACGCCGCGGTGGCCGCTTCGCCGATGGCGCCGCCCGCGCCGGCACGGTTTTCGACAATGAAGGTTTGGCCCAGACGGGCGGTCAGGCGCTGGGCGACGATGCGGGTGACCGCGTCGCCCGAACCGGCGGCAGCGAACGGTACGATGATGCGCACCGGGCGGTTCGGGTAAGGATCGGCGGCCTGGGCGGCGCCTGCTAGCAGGGAGAGCGCGGCCAGCACGGGCAGGGTGCGCGTCAGAATGCCGGTGAGCCGGATGGAAATGGGATAAAGCATGCGTGTCTCCTTTGGATTGATCGACAGGCCGCGCGCCACGGAACGCGGCATGGGACTGGCAATCCCTGTTCAGACCGACGGGATGATGGCGACGAGTGTAGAGGCTGGCGCGGCGCCGCTCCAGTCCTATAATCTGACAGGACGCGGGAGTGTTCCACATAACGGACTCCCGGCCTGCCCCGGTCTGCCGGCCGACCCGGTTATTCAATGAGTGAGTTGATCCTTGCCTGATATCGATGTGGCGCGCGTGCGCCGTCTGTTTGACCGATCCGAAGCGCGGCGCGGCGATTTCATCCTGCGTGAAATCAGCAGCCGGCTTTTTGAGCGTCTTGAATACATCCGGCTGGACGCCCGTGCCGTGCTCGATGCCGGCTGTGGCAGCGGTGCCGATGCCGCCCTGCTGTCCGGCCGTTTTCCTGACGCCCGCCTGTTCGCCGTCGATCATGCGCCGCACCGGCTGGGCGCTGGCGCCATCGATACCCGTGCCGGACTGCCGCGCTGGCTGGGTCGCTGGATGCGGCCCTCCGGTGCTCTCAAGCTGGCCGCAGACCTGGGCGCCCTGC